>JAQXIP010000037.1 GCA_029007845.1 Clostridiales bacterium | reverse complement strand
CCCGGCCGCGGCGTTTTGGAAAAACACTGAACATGAGCATGCTGGAAGAGTTTTTTTCCATGGATTATGCAGACCGGGGGGATCTGTTTGAAGGACTGTCCATCTGGGAAGATGAGAAGTACCGCGCCCTGCAGGGGACATATCCGGTCATCAGTCTGTCTTTTGCCCGGATTAAAGAGAAAAGTTACGAATTAATCAGAGATAAGATCTGTGAGATCCTTACTAATCTGTATGTAAAATATTCCTTCATTCGAGACAGTGAAGTTATGACGGAAAAGGACCGGGAGTTTTTTGACCAGGTGAAGCTAAACATGCGCGAGAGTATTGCTACTTCTGCCTTGTATCAGTTGTCGAATTATCTTTACCGTTATTACGGCAAAAAGGTCATTATCCTTCTGGATGAGTATGATACACCGATGCAGGAGGCTTATGTCAACGGATTCTGGGAGGAGCTGGTTGCGTTTACGAGAAGCATGTTCAACTCTGCGTTCAAGACCAATCCTTACCTGGAGCGGGCGGTCATGACAGGAATAACAAGAGTGAGCAAGGAATCCATTTTTTCGGATCTGAACAATCTTGAAGTGGTGACAACCACTTCTGACAAATATGCCACATCGTTTGGGTTTACGGAAGAGGAGGTGTTTGCGTCACTTGACGAGAGAGGTTTTGGTGACCGTAAGGAGAAAGTGAAACTCTGGTATGACGGATTTGTATTCGGTAAAAAAAGAGACATCTATAATCCGTGGTCCATTTTAAATTTTCTGGACACAGGGAAGATTGGAACTTACTGGGCGAATACCAGCAGTAACAGCCTTGTGGGAAAACTGATCCGGGAAGGAAACGGTAATATAAAAAATACGTTTGAACAGCTTTTGAAGGGAGAGACGATATACTGTCCGATTGATGAGCAGATTGTATATAACCAGCTGGATAACGATGAGGATGCGATCTGGAGTCTTTTGCTTGCCAGTGGGTATGTGAAGGTGCTGGAGTATGAACAGATGGAGAAAACGGAGGATGATCCGATCTATGAACTGGCCATTACCAATCTGGAAGTGCGTCATATGTTCCGGTCAATGTTCCGGGGATGGTTTAAAAGCGTAAAACAGGAGTACAACGGTTTTGTGAAGTCCCTTCTTTCCGGCGATGTGGAATACATGAACGAATATATGAACTGTGTGGCGATAAAAACATTCAGTTATTTTGATACCGGAAAGAATCCATCCAGGGAAGAGCCGGAACGCTTTCCCGGTGGGAAAGCGACCACATCGAGTTTTGAAGAACAAAACTCGTGTGTCTGCTTTTATCATGGATTTGTCCTGGGGCTGATGGTGGATCTGGACAGCGAATATGTGATTACATCCAACCGGGAAAGTGGTTTCGGCAGATATGATGTGATGATTGAGCCAAAAGACAAGACAAGTGAGGCCATCATTCTGGAGTTTAAAGTGTATAATCCGCGAAGAGAACAGACCCTTGAGGATACGGTGCAGGCGGCTCTGGACCAGATTGAAGGAAAACAGTATGAAACGGAACTTACCGCAAAAGGAATTGCAAAAGATCGGATTCGCAAGTACGGGTTTGCTTTCCGGGGGAAAGAAGTGCTGATTGGCTGATTTCATTGCCAGAACCTTCTATTTATTTTTTCTTCCAATTTGTCGATATAATAAGTAGTTCAAACTTCGCACATAGGGATCAGCGAGAATGCCTGGCGTGTATAGGATGGCATTCCCGCTGATTTGCATGTGTGAAGTCTGAGTAAGGAATACAGACGAACCGGTACAAGGAGGTACGCATCGATGAACTTATATGAGAAGATGGAACAGGGAGTATATGTAATTGCAGAGATGTCGGCAAATCATGGAGGAAAATTATCCAATGCCCTCAAGATTGTGGAAGAGGCGGCAGAAGCAGGTGCGGATTGTGTAAAGATACAGACGTATACCGCTGATACGCTGACGATTAACTGTACCAGCGAACCCTATATTATCCGGGGGGGATTATGGGATGGATATAATTATTACCAACTCTATCAGGAAGCGTCTACGCCTTGGGAGTGGCAGCAGACCATTCAGGAAAAATGCCGTGAGGTAGGGGTGGATTTTCTGTCTACTCCATTTGACAACACGGCTGTTGATTTTCTGGAAGGACTTGGTGTGGAATTCTATAAAATTGCTTCCTTTGAACTGGTGGATATCCCATTAATTGAATACGTGGCATCCAAAGGAAAACCCATTGTAATGTCAGTGGGGATGGGAAGTGTCCAGGAGATAACCGAAGCGCTGGAAGCTTGTAAAAGACAGGGAAACGAGCAGGTTGTCCTGTTAAAATGCTGCAGCCAGTATCCGGCTCAGTATGAAGATATGAATTTATCCGTGATACGGGATATGAAAGAGCGGTTCCGGGTGCCGGTTGGATTGTCGGATCACTCCTTTGGTTCTCTTGCGCCGGTTGTGGCAGTATCTATGGGGGCAAAGGTGATTGAGAAGCATGTGTGCCTAAACCGGGATATGGAGACGCCGGATTCTGGATTTTCCATGGAGATGAGCGAATTTGCAAAAATGGTGGAGGATGTGAGAAATGCCTCTGTTATTATGGGAAAACCCACATATGAATTAACGGAAAACGAGAGAAATGGTCTGGGTGGAAGACGATCCTTAGTGGCAGTGAAGCCAATTTGCAAGGGAGAAGCCTTTACAAGGGAAAATGTGCGGAGTATCCGGCCGGGAATCGGAATTCTTCCAAAATATTATCCGAAGCTTCTGACAAAGACAGCAAAGAAAGATTATGCATTTGGAGAACCAATTGCGATGTCAGAGATTGAATTGTAGATTTTTAGGAAGGAGCGTGAAGATATGATATGGGAATTGGAAAAATACGGAGAAAATATTGCATTATTAGATGATAAAGGACGTTTCATGACCTACAGGCAGCTCTCAGAAGAAGGAGAACAGCTGGCAGAGTCAATTCATTCTGGATATGATGGAGAGAACCGTTGTCTTGCCTTCTGTTTTTGCCGGAATTGTCTGGAGTCAGTGCTTGGATATACAGCAATGATTGAGCATGGGGTTGTCCCGGCACTTTTAAGTGCCCAGATGGATGAAGTTCTGATTCGCCAGTTACTTCAAATCTACCAGCCTTCCTACTTGTGGCTGCCAGAGGAGCTGGTGGTACGCTTTTATGAGAAAGCGTTTCCAGAAGGGGAGGAAGTATATGAATATGGGGACTACCGGCTTCTTCAGATGAAGGAACGAAATGAGATTGGAATGTACGAAAAACTGGCTCTTTTACTTACCACGTCCGGGTCTACCGGAAGTCCGAAATTTGTCCGCCAGAGTTCTGAAAATATTCTGGATAATGCCCGTTCCATTGCCAATTACCTCAACTTGGATGAAACAGAGCGTCCGGTTACAACACTTCCCATGAATTATACTTATGGATTATCCATCATTAACAGCCATCTTCTTGTAGGGGCAACAGTCCTCCTTACAGAAAAAGGAATGATGCAGAAGGAATTCTGGAATTTTATGAAGGAAGAAAAGGCCACTTCCTTTGGTGGTGTTCCATATACTTATGAAATGCTGGATAAGCTGCGGTTTGAGCGGATGGATCTGCCGCATCTTCGGACAATGACCCAGGCAGGAGGAAAGCTGCTTCCTTCTCTTCATGAGAAATTTGCCCGTTACGCTATAGAGAATGGAAAGCACTTTGTAGTGATGTATGGGCAATGTGAGGCCACTGCCCGTATGGCATATCTGCCTTATGAAAAATCCCTTGAAAAGTATGGAAGTATGGGAATTGCCATTCCGGGAGGCAGCTTTTCCCTAATCGATGTGGATGGGAAAGTGATAACGGAACCGGAAGTGACCGGCGAATTAATCTATGAAGGGAAAAACGTAACGCTGGGTTACGCCTGTGACCGGGCTGACTTGTTAAAAGGGGATGAGCGTCACGGACGCCTGGAAACGGGTGATATGGCAAAACGGGATGAAGATGGGTATTACTATATTGTTGGAAGAAAGAAACGTTTTTTAAAAATCTACGGAAACCGTGTCAATTTAGATGAGATGGA
>JAQXIP010000036.1 GCA_029007845.1 Clostridiales bacterium | reverse complement strand
TGCTGCACTAACCGTTCTTCCATGTTTATCCGGCAGTAAGGCCAGTGCCATTGATGTGACACGGCTGCCAGTGGGCAAAGTCAGCACGACCGGTTCCATATCCACTGCCAGCGTAGAAAAAGACAGCGACGCAAGTGCCATCAAGCTGAATATGTCAAAGAAAGCTCTGGTCAAGGGAGATTCTTATATGCTACGGATCTATAATACAGACAAGGATCAGCGTATCAGAGTGTCCGTCAGTGATTCTGACATTGTATCGGTCGCTAAGGAATCCCGGACAGAGTACACCGTTACCGGTGAATCCGTCGGAAGCTGCGTGATTACGGTCACGATTAAGGAAGGCTTCAACACATCCGTTGCCACCCTGAAATGCAAGATTTCCGTTACACCGGCAGCTGTTACGATTAAGTTCACTGACCAGACTTATTATGTAAAAGTCGGTGACAAATTATCTCTAGAGACGGAATTAAAACCTACAACAACCGCAGAAAAACCAGATTATGAGTCCAGTAACAAGGACATTGTAACCGTAAGCAACAACGGTGTTGTCACAGGAAAAAGTGCTGGAACCGCTTATGTGTATGCGACGATCGCCAACGGAAAGAGTGACCGCTGCAAGATTGTAGTAACCGAATAATTTATTGTCGAAAGAATACGATGACACATTCTTTACAGCGCAAAATCCCCTCCGTATAATAGGATACGGAGGGGATTTTTTATGTTAAAATTGTATATATGTCCGGAATGTATGCGGACAAGATATGTTTCAAAAGAAAACATTACCTGTTACCATTGCAATGTTCCTATGCGTCTTGCCCGGCTAAGCTATGCCGACTATATCAAAATGAGTCCACAGCGCAGGGAACACTACGTTAACTCCTGGTTTCAGCGTATCCAGGCGGAATCATCCGTTGCCGCCAGCCTGTCTTCTACAGATGATACATCGTCTCATAATAGTTCCGATACTCACCACTCGTAACCTGCTTCATCCATTCCTCATGATCCAGATACCATACTATCGTCTTGCGGATGCCCGTAGCAAAATCCGTCTCCGGATACCAGGACAGATCTTTCTTTATTTTGTCCGGAGCAATCGCATAACGCCGGTCATGCCCTTTCCGGTCTTCCACGTAAGTAATGAGATCATAGGAAATATGTTTTCTCCGGTTATCATCTTCTGGAAGAACGGAAAGAAGGGTGTCGATGATGATTGTCACAATCTCGATATTCTTCTTTTCGTTATGACCGCCAACATTATAGATCTCACCTGTTCTGGCTTCCCGAAGCACCAGGTCAATTGCCTTGGCATGATCTTCTACATACAGCCAGTCCCGCACATTTTTGCCATCGCCATACACCGGAAGCTTATGGCCATTTAACGCATTATGAATCATAAGCGGAATCAATTTCTCCGGAAACTGATATGGTCCATAATTATTCGAACACCGGGTAATATTTGCAGGAAACCCATAGGTGTCCATGTAGGCTTTTACAAAAAAGTCAGCAGACGCTTTACTCGCCGAATAAGGGCTATGGGGATCTAATGGTGTTGTCTCATAGAAGTAGCCTTCCTCTTCAGACAGGGAGCCATATACCTCATCCGTAGAAACCTGAAGATACTTTTTCCCCGGCAAAAATCCATCTTCCGTGCTCCAGAACTTTTTCGACACGTCTAATAGATTCATCGTTCCAAGCACATTTGTCCGGGCAAAGATTTCCGGATCCCGGATGCTTCGGTCCACATGGCTTTCCGCTGCAAAATGTACTACATAATCCACATCATATTTCGAGAAGAGTTCCTCTAATTCACTGCGGTTACATACATCTGCTTTCTCAAAATGATAATTACTCCGTTTTTCTACACTCTCTAGATTCTTAAGATTTCCCGCATAAGTAAGGGAATCCACATTTACCACTTCCACTGAATCCCCATATTTCTCCATTAAATACAGAATAAAGTTAGAACCGATAAAACCGGCTCCTCCGGTTACCAGATATGTCTTCATAGTGTCTCCTTTTCCTTCTCCATGTATTCTGCCAGTGCCTCTTTCCATGGCTTCATACGATACACCGTCTCGGTATTCAGACGATGGTTTTCCAGCACGGAATAAGCCGGTCTTTTTGCTTTCTGCTTATATTCACTGGATGATACCGGACGAATATTAACTCCCCGGATTCCTGCCTGGCGGAAGATCTCGATCGCAAACCGGTACCAGTTTGTGCTTCCTTCACAGGTGCCATGATAGATCCCATATCGTTCTGTTTTCACGAGAAATAAAATCATCCGTGCCAGTTCCACGGCAGAGGTCGGCGAACCAAACTGATCATTCACTACCGTAAACTGATCGTGATCCTTTGCCAGACGAAGCATTGTCCGCACAAAGTTCTTTCCATCTCCATATACCCAGGCAGTACGGACAATGAATAAGCGGCTGCACACTTTCGCCGCCTGTTCTTCTCCCGCAAGCTTCGTAATCCCATATACACACTGGGGATTCGGACGATCGGTTTCCACATATGGTTTTTCCTGTCTGCCGTCAAACACGTAATCGGTCGATACCTGAACCATCTTAGCCCCGATGCGTTCTGCCGCCATTCCAAGATACTTCGGTCCAAGTGCATTAATCGCAAATGCCTGCTCCTCCTGTGTCTCACACAAATCAACGCCCGTATGTGCCGCACAGTTAATAATCACATCCGGTCTCTCTTTTTCCACCAGGAGGTTTACTGCCTCCTGATCCGTGATATCCAGCTCCACAATCTGCTCATTTCCATGTCTTCCCGTATTCACTACGGTAATCTCTTCCTCGCAGGAAAGCTGCTGGTTTAACGCACGGCCGAGCTGTCCATTCGCACCTGTTATCAGATATTTCACATTCTCACCTTAATCCTTCCAATCCATGAAATGGCGGATAATTCTTGTCCTTTTCCGAAAAAATCAGTTCCATATCATCCGGAATCGGCCATTCAATGCCAAAAGCAGGGTCATTATACATAACCCCTCCTTCTTCTTCCGGATGGTAATAATCGGTACACTTATAGACAAATTCCGCTTCCTCAGACAGCACTAGAAAACCATGGGCAAACCCCGGCGGAACATAGAACATATTCTTCTTTTCCTCGGAAAGAATGACTCCATGCCAGGCTCCCAGCGTCTTTGAACCTTCTCTTAAGTCCACCACCGCATCAAACACCCGTCCTTTTACAACCCGCACCAGTTTTCCCTGGGGATGCTTCTTCTGGAAATGCATTCCCCTTAAGACACCCCGTCTTGATTTTGACTGGTTGTCCTGGACAAATACCATATCTAATCCAGCCTGTTTAAACACTTCATACTGATAGGTTTCCATAAAATATCCTCTGGAATCCCCATACACTTTCTGCGTAATTTCATACAAGCCTTCAATCTCTCCGCATGTCTCAAATGTAAAATTTCCAATTGTCTGTGTCATGATTTCATCCTCTATCTAATTTCTGACTACCTCAAACTTCTCACTAATTTGGATATGGACCTCCCGGATATGAGCCGCCTGGATTCATACCACCTGGATATGAGCCCCCCGGATTCATACCGCCCGGGTAATTCTGCATGGATCGTTCAAAATAAGGGTTTCCCTTTGCGGAGAGCGCTCCATAAAGTTCTGCATTCGTCTGGAAATAATAAGGATTATACCAGAATATTCCCACCAGACCAAGCGTAATTCCAGATAACAAAGCCCATCCGATAAAGGAAAGATCCAGTACAAACGTATTCCATTTTTCTCCGCTCATCATCCGCTTGCTGATCTCAAATGCTTCTTTCACAGTAAGATCCGGATTCTCTGCAAGAAGATAAGGGATCATCCGGTACTCATAGGATTTCACAATTCCCGGAATAATAAACAACAAACTCCACAGAAAAACATACAAATCCCGCAAAAACAGAATCTTAATGTTGTTTTTCAGAGAACCTTTGTAACCAAATACAATTTCTCCCATATTCGGCGTCACTCTCCGGTTAATGATGAGAAAACGGCTGCATCCCACTTCAAATGGATATTTTACAAACAGACAAAGCAGCAGTCCAATCACCATAGCTATCAACACCGCAATTCCGACTACGGTTAAAATAAGATACACCGTTGATGCATCCATATTCTGGTATTCCTTCTGAATGTTCTGGGCGCTCCGTCCGAAAGAACCGCCGCTTCCGCCGGCACACATCATCATAATGACGCCGACTAAAACCATCGGCCAGTAATTCCTTGTAAAGGCTCGTTTTGCTCTTTCTTTTAAATCACTTCTACTCCACATTTTAATCTCCTCCTATTATCTATCTGCTATAGTCCATCTGCTATATCGCACAAGTACTGTCCATATGCCGTTTTTCTCATTGGCCGGGCCAGGGAAAGCAGCTGCTCTCTCGTAATATACCCTTTCTTATAAGCAATCTCTTCAATGCAGGAAATATATAATCCCTGCCGCTTCTGAATCGAAGCCACATAGTTGGATGCATCTAATAACGAATCCTGACTGCCGGTATCAAGCCACGCCATGCCACGCCCCATTGTCTCGACCTTCAGGCTGCCTCTTAACAGATATTCGTTATTCACGGACGTAATCTCCAGTTCTCCCCTCTGGGACGGCACTACTTTTTTTGCAATCTCCACAACTTCCTGATCATAAAAATATAATCCTGGAACCGCATAACAGGACTTTGGGTTCTCCGGTTTTTCTTCTATGGAAACCGCTTTTCCGTTCTCACCAAACTCCACCACGCCGTAAGCACGGGGATCTTTCACAGGATAACCAAAGATTACGGCACCCTTTTCCTTTTCCACTGTATGTACCGCATGCTCTAGTGTTGTGGTAAACCCTCTTCCATAGAAAATATTATCTCCAAGAATCAACGCCACCGCATCCTGTCCGATGAATTGTTCCCCGATTAAAAAAGCCTGGGCAAGACCTTTTGGCTCTTCCTGCACCCGGTAACAAAACTCCATTCCAAGCTGGCTTCCATCCCCTAACAATTCCTGAAACACCGGAAGATCCCTTGGTGTGGAAATAATCAGAATCTCACGGATTCCCGCCAGCATCAGCGTTGACAGGGGATAATAGATCATCGGCTTGTCATAAATTGGCAAAATCTGCTTTGACACCGCCTTTGTCAGGGGATAGAGACGGGTTCCCGATCCTCCTGCCAGAATAATTCCTTTCACACACTCACCTCATTTCTGTTCCTCCAAGATACTCTTATTTTACACATGCCTTAGACGTATTGCAACCGAAATCTTATTCCGGCTGATGATAGGTTGGAACGATTTTCTTTAACAGAATCCTCACATCCTTCGTCTCATCGGTAGCTGCCTTTCCCAGTTCTTCCAACTGCTCTAAAAATACCTCTTCGTCAAAATCAATGGGTTTTCCAATATGAATCATCTGATTCTCTGTATCCTGCAGCCCTTCTTCATCCATGAGAAGCTCTTCATACAGTTTTTCCCCCGGCCGAAGCCCTGTATAGATAATCTGGATATCCCGGTCCGGAACATATCCGGACAGACGGATCAGGTTTCTTGCCAGATCATCAATCTTCACCGGCTCACCCATATCCAGCACAAAGATTTCTCCGCCTTTTGCCAGCGCCCCGGCTTCCAGCACAAGAGAAACCGCCTCCGGGATCGTCATAAAATACCGGATAATATCCGGATGTGTCACCGTAACCGGTCCTCCTTTTGCAATCTGCTTTTTAAAGAGAGGAATGACACTTCCGTTACTTCCCAGCACATTTCCAAACCGGACTGCAACAAATTCAGTCTTGGAACGATTGTTATAGGTCTGGATAATCATCTCACAGATTCGTTTGGAAGCCCCCATCACACTGGTGGGATTTACCGCTTTGTCTGTGGATATCTGGACAAACCGCTCCACTCCATACCGGTCAGAAGCCTTTACCATCTTAAGGGTGCCAAGCACATTGTTTTTAATCGCTTCATTCGGACTATCCTCCATAAGAGGCACATGCTTGTGGGCTGCCGCGTGAAATACAATCTGCGGCTTATATTCCTGAAAGATCTGATTCATCCGTTTTGTATTACGAACTGAGGCAATCAGCACCACCAGATCCAGATCCGGATATCCTCGCAGCAGCTCCTGCTGAATCTCATACGCATTATTTTCATATATATCAATAATCAACAGCTGCTTTGGATGGTGCTTTACGATCTGACGGCATAGCTCACTTCCGATGGACCCTCCGCCTCCGGTTACCATGATGACTTTTCCTGACACATACTGGATAATCCGCTGGGTATCCAGCCGGATCACATCCCTTCCAAGCAAATCATCAATTTCCACATTACGCAGACGGCTCACCGTAACCTCTTCATTGATCAACTGGTACATTCCCGGAAGGGTTTTGATGGTACAACCTGTCTCCTTACACAGATGGATAATCTTTTTGCGTTCCATTGCAGATATGGACGGAATCGCCAGAATAATATCCGTCACCCGGTACTTTTCCACCAGCCCTGCTATGTCATAACGTGTTCCTGCCACCTTAATTCCCTGAATAAAGCTCCCCTGCTTCGCAGGGCTGTCATCCACGACACACACAACTTTTCCTTCCAGATACCGGCTCGAACGGATCTCCCGGATAATGGTATTCCCGGCTTCCCCCGCTCCAATTACCATAATCCGTTTTCCGGATATCCCCTGCTCCATATTTCTATGGCTTAAGGATCTGAGAAAACGGTACAGAAAACGGCTTCCACCTACCCCGAAAAGTAAAAGAAGCAGGCTTAATGGCCAGTAACTTCTTGGAAAGCGGTTCTGCCATAGATAGGCCGTAAGACATTCTGCAACAATCGAACCGGTACAGGCAAACACAATATTGATCATCTCATTGATACTTGCATATTCCCACAGGCTGGAGTATAGATGAAACAAAATGAAAATCAGAATAGTAAGAGCCGTATGCAGTCCTGCGTGACGGAGTACCATCTCGGTATAGAGACTGTCTATGTTGGAAATATGAAAATCAAACCGAATCACCAATGCCCCAAAGGAGGCAAAATTAATGGTTAGAATATCCAGCAGAATCAAAAAAGAACGGCGGATCCATAACTGGCTATGGCTGTTTTTCATCCTGATTCTTCCCTTCCTTCTCTACTTGATGCACCGGTACTCCAACATACGTTCCGCTCTCCGCGATCTGTTTTGTCACCACAGCTCCCGCACCTAGAACCACCTGTTTTGCAATGGATATTCCCTGAATAATCTGACAGCCGGTTCCAAGTTCACAACATTCTCCAATGTGAACGGCTCCCGATATATTTGCACCCGGGTAAACAGTGACATAAGATTCTATCCGGACATCATGTCCTACGGTCGTATGTAGGTTCAATATATTGAAATCGCCCAGTAAGATATCAACCGTCATCGTGGTACCTGCTGTTATAATATTTCCCTTGCCAAGCCGGACACGTTTTGACATCCGGACCGACGGATCAATCAGGTTTGGAAAGGAAAGTTCCTCTTTTTCCTGTAAGAGCTGTGCCAGACGTTTTCTGGTCATGGCATTGCCAACTGCAATTACAACACAGAGCTTTTCTTCCTGGGATAGAAGCCATTCCGTACTGCCAAGCACCGGATAACCACCGATCACTTCTCCCGGTGTTTTCCCGTCATCGACAAAACCGGCCAGATCGTACTTTGGTTCGATCTGATTCACACGTTCCACCAGCCAGGCTACTTCTCTTCCAAACCCGCCGGCGCCTATAATAACGAGTTTCGACATTCTTCCCCGTCTCCTTCCTGACTTCCCATGAATTCTTCCATCGTCAGGGAACCCTCACTGTGAACCCCCTCACGGGACAGTACCGTCTGAACGGTCTTACATAATATTTTTACATCCAGCCAAAAGGAAAGATGATCGACATAATATACATCTTTCTCAAATTTTTCTTCCCAGGATATGGCATTACGGCCATATGCCTGAGCATATCCGGTTATTCCAGGACGCACCTCATGCCTTCTGCTCTGCCTTTTTGTATACCTTGGAAGATAACGAACTAATAACGGGCGTGGTCCGACAAAACTCATATCTCCTTTTAATACATTCCATAATTCCGGCAATTCGTCCAGGGAAGTGCTCCTTAAGAATTTTCCGGTCTTACCAAGACGAAGATCATCTGGCAGGAGATTTCCCGTTTCATCTTTCTCGTCCGTCATCGTACGGAATTTTACCATTCGAAAAATTTTCCCGTTCTTTCCCGGACGTTCCTGGCAGAACAAGACCGGGCTGCCCAGATTTCTTTTCACTACAATGGCAGTGACAAGCAATACAGGACTACAAAGCACCAGTCCAATTCCGGCACCAAGCACATCCAGTACCCGTTTTCCTGCCTGCTGATAAAACATCAGTTTTTCTCCTTATGAAGCATATGGTTTACTGCGCAGCCAATTCCAATGAGACACCAGTAGACCGGTGCAACAGCCACACAGGAGTCATTGGCAATTCCTCCAATCATATATGCAATTACACCAATCGCAATTCCAAAAGAAAGCAGTATTTCCGGACGTTTCCAGTCATTCCGGAACCACATCTTCAGCGAAGAAAAGATATACCAGCACTGGAATACCAGGAATCCAAGTAATGCCAGCAATCCCGATTGTACCCAGATCTGCAGATAAATACTGTGTGGCTTTGTTACAAGCATATTGGAGTAGTTGTTGTTTGCTTTCGCCAGATAATCATTATTTGGAAAGATTAATGTAAAGGTATCCGCACCTGACCCAATCACAAGGTAATCTTTCAACAGCGGAATCGTCTTTGACCAGAGGAATCCACGGTCGGTAAATAAGCTTCCGTGTTCGGTAAATACCGCACTTGGACTATCCACAATATCGTCAAATCTTCCACTGCTATTAATATACCGGTAAGTTCCGGTCTCATCCGCTTCATTGGTAAAATAGAACGTAAGTGTTCCGCCCCCGTGCAGGGCAATTCCATTCATTCCGGATTGGATCGAGGATAAATCAATCACCGTAGCATACAAAGTGTTCGCAAATGACTTCTCCGGTACTGTATAGCCCGTGTTCCCGTCTTCTAATGTGATCTCACTTGTCTGTAACTGGTTTCCATCGGCATCCATCCATTGGATTTTAATTTCTCCCATCTCATCTTCTGAATAAGTAATTGTATACGATTCCTCATCATATGTAAAATGCACACCCTTTTTATCACAGGACAGGGTTGTCAGATGTGGTTTTTCCTGTTTTGCAAAATAAGCGCTTAGCTTTTGATGTACCGGAGATGCCGGTAAAAATGCCAGAAGTCCACATGCGGTCGCACCGGCCAGAAGGCAGCACCCCCAGACAACCTTTCCTTTTTTTGAAAATTTCGGCCAGATCAAGACTGCAGTCAAAGCGACCGCCCCTGCCAAAGCGATCTCACCACCCTGGGATCTGGAAAAAAACAGATTAATCATCGTAACAAGTATAAGAGCTGCCATTCCGATTTTTTTCTTTACCCCTTTATAGCAGAAGAACATGGCACACAAAACCGGAATAATCAATGCCAGATACACACCGACATAGTTTGGATTATACAGGGTTGTATAAACATACCCTTTCGGAAAATAAAACTGAAGGGTATCCAGACTATTCCAGAAGGAGGTTGGTGTAATCAGTTTTTTTCCAAATTTGGTCTGAAAAAAGTCTATATTCAATGCCTGGGTTAACCCAATAGCATTCAGGATGCATGTTCCAGAAATAAAGTAAACCGATAAAATCCGTAATTGCGCCAGGCTGTCCACAAACAAAAACGCATAATACGCACAGATCACGTAGCTTGCAAGCACCCAGACAGACTCAAACTGATCGGTAATTCCATGGATTCCAAAATATGGATAATCCGACAGTATCGTAGAGATAATTGTCATCCCGATATAGATTCCAAGTGGAATAAACATCACAGAATTCTTCCATTTCAGATCGTCCATAAACCACTTATATGCCGCCAGCACAAGCATAAGAACAGCAGAAAAGACCAAAATAACTGCTTTGTCCTTCAAAAAGAAATCCACGCTGGTCTCCCCAAATGCAAACCATCCATATTGGTCAAGTTTTGTCTCAAACTCCGCATACCGCACAATTAACGGCATAATGCCAAGTACTACACCTAAAGGCAGCATCATAAGTGCATCCGAAACTACAGACTTACTTTTCGTTGTCCTGCTCGCCGAATTCTTCATTCTAACATCCTCTCTTTCACTCTAGTTCTACGGATCCCAAAGTCATACTTTTTCATGAAAGCATGAAACGTATGACCTTTTGACCCCAGTATCACGTTATTTTATCATTTTTTTAAAGATTTGTCATCCAGTCATTCAGAAAAACAACCCTTTTATAATACGGATAATCCGCTCCATGTCTTCCTCTGTATTCTTAATATCACTTGGCAGACAGACTCCATTCCGGAAAATCTCTTCTGACACCGGATCCCCCGTATGTACATACGCACAATCTGAGAATACCGGCTGCAGGTGCATTGGTTTCCAGATCGGACGGGACTCAATATTCTCAGCCTCCAAAGCATCCATAATCTGATTCGGTGTCACACCACAGCCAGGTTTTAGCAGAATACAGGAGAGCCAGTGGTTTGCTTTCGCACCTTCCGGAACCGGATTCAAGGAAATCCCCGGAATATCCCGGAATGCTTCCTCATAAGTTTCATAAATTCTTTGTTTCCGTTCGATATATTCATCCAGAGACCATAACTGCCCCCTTCCTATTCCTGCCACAATATTTGACATCCGGTAGTTATACCCAATCTCTTTATGCTCATAATGTCTTGCCGGTTCTCTTGCCTGTGTTGCATAAAAACGGGCTTTCGATGCCGCTTCCTTCGTATGGCACAAAAGCATTCCCCCGCCGGAAGTCGTAATCATCTTATTTCCATTAAAGGAAAATACTCCAAAATCACCATATGTTCCGGTCTGCCTTCCCTTATAAACCGCTCCCAAAGACTCCGCCGCATCTTCAATCAGAATGGCGTGATTCTCTTTACAGATCTCCCTGATCTCTGATAATTTTGCCGGAGTACCATATAAGTTTGCACAGATTACAATCCTACACTCCGGATACCTGTGAAATGCTTCCCGAAGACTATCCGGTGACATATTCCAGGAATCTCGCTCTGATTCAATAAACACCGGAACAGCCTTCTCATAACAGATTGGATTAGCACTGGCAGCAAACGTAAGAGAGGAGCAGAACACCTTATCTCCCTCCTGTACCCCTGCAAGCTTCAATGCCAGATGAATAGCTGCAGTTCCCGATGAAAGCGCTGCCAGATGATATTCTTCCCCTTGACGCTGCTCTCCTTGATGACTTTTTAAGTATTCTCCCAGCTCACACTCAAAACCATCCACATTTTTACCAAGGGGCGCAATCCAATTCGTGTCAAAAGCTTCCTGTATATAACCCATCTCCCGCCCATTCATCGTTGGAGAGGATAAAAAGATTCGTTTTGATTCCATATCCGTTTCCCCCTTTGCTGTTCCATTACTTCTTTATCGTTCCCTTACAATATGTCCATTCTCTACCCGGTATACTATATCACAATCTTCTATCGTTGCCAGCCGATGCGCAATAATAATCATCGTCTTCTTTCCATGCAGGCGGTGAATGGATTCCATAATCGCTGCTTCTGTCTCATTATCAAGAGCAGAGGTGGCTTCATCAAATATGAGCAGCTCCGGGTCTAAGTAAAGTGCCCTGGCGATCCCAATTCTCTGACGCTGGCCGCCAGACAGACGCACTCCCCGTTCACCAATCGTTGTATCCAGCCCCTGGGGAAGTCCTTTTACAAACTCCAGCAGCTGTGCCTCTTCCAATGCCTTCCACACTTTTTCTTCCTGTACATCATCCTTTGGAATGCCAAATGCGATATTCGCCCGGATCGTATCATCCAGCATAAAAATCATCTGGGGAATATACCCAATATGGGACAGCCATCCGGAATAATCCTCCCGGATGTCCACTCCGTCAGACAAAACCAATCCATCCTGTGGTGGCAAAAGGCCCAGTAAAATATCAATTGCCGTAGTCTTCCCGGAACCCGAAGTTCCTACTACTCCTACTGATTTTCCAACCGGGATCTCCATCTTTGCATGAGAAAGCACCGGCGTCTCTGTGTTCGGATAACAATAAGTAATATCTGCCAGTTCTGTCTTTCTCTTCATGGTAATCTGCTGACTCTCATCAGACGCCTTAAAAGCACCGCCGTATTTCTCTTCTTCCCACTTCTTCGCCATAGCAAGATGCTCCAGCATTTTATCCAGTGCCGGTTCCTGATATGCCATCATATTAAGCGCAGCACTCATACGGTTCACACTTGGCATCAGCCGCACCGCAGCCATAGCAAAAGCAGACAGCTGTGGAAGCATCGTATCCACCTCGCGCCCCTTAAACATCAAAAATGCAATGACTGCAAGCATGGCACTAATCCCAATTGCCTCAATCGAAAGCCTTGGCACCGTCCCCAGCACATTATTCATCCTCTCAGAATCAATTGCTTTTTTCCCATATTGGGAAAACTGTTCCAAAAAATAATCTTCTTTTCTCCCGACCTTGATCTCCTTGATACCGGATATGGACTGCAACAGCCATTTATTCATCCTGCCTGTATTTTTCTGATAACTTAATCCTGCTTTTTTCAAAATTGGTTTAATCACTTTACCAATCACAAACATAACAAAACCAAGGATTCCCGCCATCAAACATGCCATAAAAGGGTCTGTAACAATAATCGTAATAATCAGTGCTGCACTTACAACTGCCTCGGTAAAAAAGCCAAGAACTGTGCTTAGCAGCTGAAAGGTATTAATTGTATCGGTTGTAATTACCCGGACAACTTCTCCACTATCGATATTCAGAAAGTACTCATATGGTCTTCCAAGATACACTTCCATTAACTGTCTTTGAACCGCAAAGCGATTATTACAGATAAACCGATACTGCACGTAGTATTCCAAAAACAAGTATATATTTTTAAAAATATAGACAAGAATGAGTGCTGCAATCACAACAATCATAAAGGTTCTTGCCGTATGCAGATCAAGAAGCTCACATACCATGATGGCATATCGGTTCGTGGTAATCAGATCCGGCGTAGTAATCGCCGAAACAAGCGGCAGAATCAAGCCAACTCCCAGTGTTTCCAAAAAGGCACCAATCACCATCATTATTGCAATTATA
>JAQXIP010000035.1 GCA_029007845.1 Clostridiales bacterium | reverse complement strand
CTTTTAGTTCGAATTTGGTCGGATCCTTTTCATTCCTTGTAAGTGTTACATCGCGCTCTTTACCATCTTCAACCGTTGTACAGGTAACTTCAGCCCCCTTATCTGATTTTGGATATATGACATAACCAATTGTAATTTTTTCACCAGAGGTTACATTATAAAGCTTGTTACTCTGGTTACATAAAAACAGTCCCTCTCCATCATTGTATTTGTAAGTTCCATATAATTCAATATTCTTCTCCTCCGCAGGCTTGACGCTGAATATAACAATACACTTCAGCCCATCTTTCGCTTTGGACTCAACGGTAATCTGGTAGTTTTGCTCCGCTCCGGTATCATTTTCAGGAGCATTAAAATATAAATCATTTCCTTCCTTCTTCATCACATCTGCTTTGACATCCTTCACTTTTCCAGATACCGACTGTACCGTGTAAGTGAATCCTTTTTCTGCATCGGAACCAGTCACACTAAACTCCATCTTTATTTTGGCACCGGATTCCACGCTGTTATTATCCGAACCATTGACAACGGTATACTGCGTATCACCGATCCAGTAATTGATGGTTACATTAGTATCTAATGTCTGTTTGCCAGGCTGAACCGTAAAACCGATTGTGCAGCTTTTACTGGTATTTTCTTTGGATTCAAATACTACCTCATAATCCATATCTTTTCCGCTTGTATTATTCGGTGCTTTAAAGGTGACGCTGTTATCTGTCATATCCCGAATTACTTCGGATGTGGCATCTGCCCGAGCCTTTTTGCCACCGGATGCATCTATTACCCTATAGGCCTTAACGGCTACCCCTTTGTTTGAATTGTGAACCTTGTATCCCATCTTTACCTGTGTATTGGATTCCACGATGTGGGACTCACTGTTATTGATCACATCAAACGTTTCTTCATTCACCTCATAATTTACTTCAACCATAACATTGCTTACACCAATGGTCTTTGGACTGCCTTCATAGATGGCTTCATTATCAAAGGTACACAACTTGTATTTTATGTCATCCGAATTACCTATTCCATAGCTAAGCTCCATTGATTCCGGACTCCAGCTTTCCTTTGTTCCCAGTTCACCACCATACGGTTCCAGGGTAATACTGCTGATCTCCTGGCAGTCATTCAGAAGCAGACGCACCTTGGCAGTCTGGCCAACCTGGTAATTTCCTTCATAGGTACTGTTCTGAATATCTTCAAACACTTCGGTTCGATCTTTATTATTACTGTCCAGATAGTTCACTGTCATACGGATCTTTCCATTGGTTCCTGCATTCGTCTCCGTGGATGTTACAAAGTTTATGTACACAGGTGTTACTGTATCGGGACCTTTCCACTCACTGGAATCCACCAGCAGTGTCTTTAATCCATTGCTAACCGTAACCGGTTTATTTATGTTGTACCAGCCAACTAAATTCTCTTTTGTGGTACCTGCTGCTGTGACATTCTGCCCAGTTCCTTCCGTTGTACCATTCTGGCCGGTTCCTGTGTCTGCTCCACTCTGCACAGCCGCGTTGTTCTGGGCACTGTCACCTACAACTGGCTTGAGAGTTTCAATCTGGTAGTCTCCAATACATGCCCTTTCCACATCGATGGAGAGCCGTCCGGTAGCTGATACGCTAATTCCGGTAATTTCCTCTACATCCGATACATTATTGAAGGTAAATGCAAACGTGGAACCTGGACCGATCTTTCGAATTGTTGTAAAATCCGTTGCAAAAACTGTCTTTGATGCATATTCCTGGTTTCCAGACGGATCACCGGTTGAACGATAGTGCAATTTCACTGCAATGTCTTTCTTTTCTTCCTCAAGTGTATCTTCTTTTGTCTGACTTCCTAACTGCAGGATCACTACCTGCTTGCCATCGCTCTTGGCCGCAACGCTTGTCCCAACTCCCTTGGCCGTATTTTGCGCATCCTGTTTTGACAAATCACACCAATACGACTCAATAATCTTTCCATCACGAACCTGCTGAACAATCGCTTCCTTTAATGGCACGGATGCATTACTTTTCAGTTCTATGCTGATGAGATGCTCAAAGCCCTGTGCACCAATCTTCATGGCATAAAAGCACTGACCGTCCTCTGTTTTTTTCGACCCATCCTTAGCCGGCCTATACTTTAACTGTACCGGTTTCGGACTGCCAACATCCATCATCTGCCCATATGGATCTCCGTAACGAACTTTCACCGTCATAGTCCGACTTGAATAATCCTCTTTGCTTTCTATTCCATCCTCATTCTTCTCTACATTGCCTTCCGAATCTTTTTTCGTATCATCCGGATAGACAATCACATTCAGATAATCATTCTTTGAAATTGGATCTCTTGTTTGCGTATATGCCCAGGTTCCATTTTGAATATCCGTTATCATATTGTCATCCGATTTCTGGAAGGATACCGGTATATCCGCCGGAGTGGATGTGGCAATCTCCACTGATGGGATTGCATCTTTATTCGTAGTCATTGGTATTTGATTTCCGGTTAACTCATATTCCGCATCACTGTTAATTGCAACTTGTCCTTTCGTTGTAATAACGGCTGCAGATATGCTCTTAATATTCAGCACACCACTCTGGGTGCCCACAGCAAATAGCTCCATATCGTAAATAGTTGATATATCGGAAAAAGCAACGGTAAACCGATCCGTATGGTTTTCGCGGAACATGTAGTCCGGATCAGAAACCCGTCTTTTTGTAGCTGTATTTCCAACCTGTACGGTAATGGTATCATTGGTTGGCTGTTTCTCTGCATAGGCATACATCTGCTCCACTACATCCAGCGTCGTTGTCTGGTATCTTCCTTTGCTGTCAAGATAACCAATCGTAGCATACACCGCACCTGTAAACTGTGGACTCAGCTTTTGCTCACTACCCTCCACAACATAACGGTTAGAGTAGCTTCCGGTAGTAATTGCAAACTGGATCTCACATTCTGTTTTTCCTTCGGTAACATTAAATACTCTGGCAACTTCCTCCATAGGGCGGGTGATCTCATTCGCAGGTGATTCTTCCCCCGAATCCTTATAGTCGATGCCAATCCATCCAACATTTTCCACTATCCAGCTCTGGACGATTCCCGTGCTTCCTCTCCGGCTGATGGTAATGTTATCGATATTCAGCTTATCATACGGATCCGCATCCTTTGATACCTGGTCCGGTATAATCTTAATTGCCTTCAGTTCCCCGTAATTCCGGTTTACATTGATGTGGAATACCGCCGTACTGCCAGTGAGGAATCCATCGCTCTGTAGCTGCTGGTTTGCCTGCACAACTGCGCTTTCAGTTTCATTTTTCCCGTCAGTAAAGATGAGCTGGAAGTAGAAAAAATTTTTGGAACCACTGTCACCATCGTCCACACTATTTTCGGCATTCCCTTTTACCTTAACCTTTATCTCATACTGATATTTTGCATTATAAAAACCAAGATTGGACAGAGTGGTTTCATATCTCATCGAATACTTCTCGGTCTCCATCCAGTCTGTTAACGCCTCTGCCTCACTGACCTCTTTGGAATCAAAATTAATGCTCTTGGACTGCCCATTCTTTAACATTAAGGTCACCGGAGCATCAAACATTGCTCCTGTCGGATCAAGCACATCCTTCCCATTCACCTCACGGTAATATTCCACATTGGATAGATGTCCGAATGCCCTCTTCGGTTCCGTCCTCCACTTTACCTTACGACAGGAAAACTGATTGTTATCGATGAGATAGATGGAAAAATGACTCATCTGCCATTCCTCATTCTGCCCTTCAATGGAGAAGGTCGCTCCGGTGAACCGCTTCACATCTTTCATCTCTAATATGGCACATAGTCTTCCTCCTGCGGATACCCCCATACTATAGGCACAGTCCCTCTGGCTCACGTCGGGAACAAAACCATAATATGATTTTGCCAGCTGCTTCAGTTCATAGGTATTTGTCTGCCTCTTTTGGCCATTGCTCACTTCATAATTCAGACTAATTTTGATATTTGGTTCCTGGGCTGCACTGGACTTCGTGGCAACCTCGTAGGTATCAATTACTAACAGATATTTCTGCAGTCCAGTGTCCGGCTTTAGCACAGCTCCCGGCTTATATTCCTCCAACATCATAGAGATATTTTTCTCAGCCTTGACCTCAACCCCCTTGACATTTGGAGCAGTATAATACCAGGAAGGTTTCAAATCATCCGGAATATTCACCTGAAGAATATTTCCATTCTGTTCTCCTTCTGTAATCTGAACTTTTCCGCTGTCCTTTTCGTTAAGCTTGTACACACTGAATCCGGTAATTGCGATGGGATCTGATGCCACTTTGTACTTTCGCTGTTTTCGTTCAGTGGTGTATTTCTGCGGATACAGCCATGGCTCCTCCGACGGATTCTGCGCTGGAATCTCCTCGTTGATCTCACTCAATCCGGACTCCTTTAATGCTGCATCTGAACCATAAGTCAGTTTTACTGACTCCACCTGCTGACAATCTGGAAGGGTCCCGGAGAAAACGAGACTTTCTCCCTGACCTGCAAAATGTTCCACGTAGATTTTCTGATCCGCTCCTACCTTACTTTGTGCATAAGCGATGGCACTTGTAACAACCGGCATATGCACCGTATGTTTTACATCTTCTGTATCCTTATAAGTAACCCGAAGATCCAGCACTTCCGGAAGGCTCATGCTTACAAGGTCTTTATTCTTGGAATCATTGAAAAACGATTCAATACCTGCCCCATACTGGTCTGCCAGATCCAGCTTGAACAGATAGGACTGATTATCTGCAGCTTCCTTCCTCGGCAGAGATTTTAATGACATTTCATTTGTCAAATCGTCGCTAAACACGTACAATGGATATTTCTTATTATCTTTATCCGGCGTCAGAAAACACTCTGTATCCTGTGAAAAGGAAAAATCTCTCTGTGTATTGGATAAAACCACTTTTCCTGTCTCTTTCGACTCCGTCTCATCCTTTGTTCCTAACTGGGCAATCAGTGTGCCTGAGAAATCCAGATAACTGTTCCCGGAGATGCAGCCGTACATTTTCATGCCTTTCAGGCCATTCTCATCAAGCTGGTACAATTTCAGTCCATTGCAAGACCAGGTACTGCTTGTGCCTGCATTCAAGTCAGAGCAGAATGAGATGCTCTTAACGGTCTTTACCCGGTAATCCGTCTCGATCATATAATAATCTACGGAATTCTTATCCAAGGCAACATTGTTTTTGGATGAAACCCATTTCATATAAACGTAACCAAGATTCTTAATGGTGTTTTTCTTCACCTTAAAATCTCCTGATTTTTCTTCAAACATTTGCCTGTTTGCTTCATAATCCCCATCATTTGGGAAGATGTACTCTTTATGTTCTTTACCGGCATCATCCTGGAAGGTTACACAGAAAAATCCGATGCAGCCTCCATCGGCAACACCTGTGGAAACCTCCAGTATATAGGAAGTTTTTCCATCGGCATATGCGGTTCTCTGGCTCATACAGAGCTGTGCTGCCAGAAGAAACATCAGCACACCAAACATGGCAAACTGTCTGAATCTTTTGTTTCTTTTTGCCTTACTGCGTTTTTCTCTCATAGTCATCAGCCTCTTTCCTTGTATCCGAAACAACCTGCTGGTTCTTATGCACCCTTCTTCAAGTTGCGGTTGTATAGTGCCAGCTCCTCCAATGAAATCTCAATAACAGTTTCATTGAATACTTCCATCTTCTCAATAGAAGAAATCTCTTTTTCCATCTCTGCCTGCTCATCAAGGAATGAGAAGATATCAAAGTCATCGTCATCATCATCTTCTTCTGATTCGTCTGCCATATCTTCTGTCTCATCCTCATCTTCATCAGATATTGAACCAAATAAGGAAGCAAAGATGTCTTCCTCTTCCTCATCTGTACTCTCTTCACTGCCGGAAGCTTCCGTATCCATCTCTTCCATATTCCAGTCTTCAGTATCCTCTTCTTCCTCGGTATATCCGGTATCAGTATCCTGGGTACCGGATTCCTCCATATCCATATTCATATCCATATTCATATCCGATTCATCGAATAATCCGCTTTCCTTTTCAGAGGTCATATCTGACTGCTGTACACTGCCTAAAGCATTGGTCATGCCTGCTGCCACACCATCCTGTATATTTCCATGAAGCATTTCTTCCTGAACAGCCCGTCTGACTTCCTGCAAGATTGCATCATAGCTGAACCGCTCAAGCAGATTGGAGAGAAGCTGCTCGGTACTGACAGACTGTGCCGGCTGCTGCACGGCTGCTGCCGATTCGGCTGCCGGAGCTTCCGATACTTCTTCCACCGGTGCGATTTCTTCCACCGGCTTTTTCTGGGAAACAATTTTTGCAAATTCCTCCGGATCTTCCGGAATATCCGGAATGTCCGGCAGTTCTTCTGACAGTTCCGGCTCCACTTTTTCTTCCGGATTCCATTCCAGTTCACGCTGCCATTTTCTCTGGCTGCGTCTCTTCTTCTCCAGTATATGTTCTTTGCGTTTCTGCTCTGCTTCCTCTTCGGAGATTTCTTTGAAGGTGACAAATGCTTTCTTGTCTTCTTCCTCCTTCTTGGCCTCCTCAACCACTTTGGCGCGTGCTACCTCATCATGACGCATGCGGCTGTCTCCAATAAAGTCTTCCCAGTTCTTTTTGCCCTGGTCTCCGGTGAAGTAACCACTTTCATAGCCACGGTTCTGGAACATTGCTACCACATCTTCCGGTACTTCCACTTTGAAGGTAGTCCGGCTGGAAGGACTCATAACGGTAAACGCCTGTCCCCGTGGTGCCGAAACGATCTGTTCCTGTTCGTTTTCGTTGATGCCCCCTGCCTTCTCATATAACTTACACAGGTCATCCATATCATTTGGTGCCAGCGAGAAGATAAAGCTGTACTGGCATGCATTAATAATGGCTGTGGACTTGCGGGCGATTTCCTCCGTTCCTACAAAGTCCTTGATATTCTGGGTAATTACAATCTGCATACCATTATACTTTCGGATCCGCTTTGCAAGCTGGAACATAAAATCCAATGCGATTGGGAACTTCTCGTCAATAAATACATGCGCTTCATCGATTACAACGACTATCTTGCGGTGCATGTTATTTTTCAGATTGTAGTCCCGGTTCTTGATAATCTCATTGTCAACATATTTTAATACCAGAAGCATCTGCGCATTGGCAATGGTAGTATTCCGGTTTGCCAGCAGACTCTGGAAATTAAACACGGTAAAGTTCTCATCGGTTGTAATGGTGGAAGGTCCATTCCAGATATTAGCATTACGTCCTCCGGTGGAAAACTTGGCAATATAATTCATCAGAGTCCGAAGCATCTTTCTTATGTATTCATTATCGGTCTGCTGGAACTCCTGTAATATCTCGTCATACAAATCATCAAATACCGGGTAGTCTTCCGGCTTCAATTTTGACAGATCCGTCTCTGCCGTGATTCCCATATTGGTATACATCCGGTCTACTAAAGAATTCAGATACTCCATGGCATCCTTCTCGCATTCCGGAATGATCTGACGGAAGAATTCCTCGAGAAACTGAAGGTGGGTGGCATAGCTTCCGGATACCGTCTCCCCATCCGCCTCATCGTCATCCAGTGCGGTGATAATATGGAAGGGATTCAGGCGTCCATACTGGGCATTTCCTACATTAATAAACTTTCCATGCAGGTTTTCTGCCAGCTCTGAGTATTCGTTCTCCGGATCCAGAATAAAGATCTTTGAATCATCCGCTGCCAGATTCGTTAACAGACTCTTGGTAGCATACGATTTACCGGAACCGGATTTTCCTACGATAACCATATTCGAGTTTACCCGTTCACTATCCCTGCGGAAAAAGTCAATAAAAACCGGTACCCCGTCGCTGCTTCCCAGTTTCACCCCATTCGCATCTGCCACATGGGAGAACACCCATGGATAGGAGGCGGCAATGGTGTTGCTTGGCATTCCTCTTCCCTTTTTGCTGCATGGATCATATGCACTGATCTGGGAACCAATAAATGCCGGGAGCTGTTCAAACTCCATATTATTCATCCGCATTCCCTCTTCCTGGTACATGCGGCGTACGGACTTTTTCATATTTGAAATGACCGAACGGTTGGACAGCTTTGGCTGCTCTAGAATCTTGGGATTATTTCTTGTGGCGCTGATGTCATATGCTGTCACATAGATATTCACATTCAGAAGGATCTCATTTTCATTCTGAAGCATTCCCAGTAATTCTGATAAAGACTCAATATGATTCTGAAGTTCGATTGCCTTGGAATCCAATCCGGTACTATTATACTGTGCCCTAAGTTCCGAGAGGGAACGGTCGATTCCCCGAAGGGATTTTCCCCGATCCATTGGCTTACATTTCAACACCACTTTCGTAGCAGGAATGGACATCACACTGGCAAGCCATGCGTCGTCTGCCAGCATCGGATAGCCTACAAGCCTCATATTATGGGTAATAATATTATTCACTTCCACATTTCTCGGGCGGATGCGAACCGTATCCGGCAACGCCCATGCTGCATAATCTTCCGGATCAATCTGTTCAATCTCTTTTTCATCAAAGTCCAACTGGTTCGTATATTTTAAGAACACAGCCAGTTCTTTATCATCTAACCGCTTTGGATCCATCTCTCCCTGGCGCAAACTCTCCAGTGCTGAACGAACCTGGTTATTTAACTGCTGTTTATCACTATCAAATAAAACCAGGTAGAAAAACGGCACAACTACCGGCTGGCTCTCACATAGTTCTGTAAGATCATTGATGCGGTCATAGATCACTTCAACCCTTGCCTGCAGCTCTTCTTCCGTAATCATGCCACTCTCATACGCAGCCCGCAGCTCATCTAATTTGGAATATTCATTCTCAATGTAAGATTCATACCGAATCGGACGCTCAATCTTCACAATATTAGCTGCATAATCGAACTGAATGGCTCGAAGAATCCTTCCCAATCCGTTCTGGATGGTATTATACCGCCGTGATGCACTAAAAAACCGGAATTCCACCGGTGGAATCTCAATCGCCGCACCATAATACTGGCCATGATAGTGGATATATCCGTCTTTAATATCGGTGAATCCCACGAGATCTTCCATATCCATCCATTCTGCATTTTCTTCTTTGGCTTTCCGTTTTATATTGGATCGTTCTGCACTAGCCTGTGCCCGTTTCAGCCAGATGGCATCCTTTTCTTCCTTGCTGACATTTTTATCCTTGAGGCGCTTGTCATCGGCTTTTTTCTCTGCCTTTTGGGCTTTTCTCCGTTTTTTTCTCTGCTCCTTTGTCTCTGATTTCTGCTTTTTCTGGGCTTCTTTGTTCCAGGCATCCATGGCTGCCTGGCTGCCGCCTTTCTCTTTTTTTTCCATGAGAAGCTCATCTTTTTTAAACTTCTCAAACCGCCTCGGATACCCAATATAGCGCAGAATATGAAGGAGAAAAATATAGTTTGGCTCAGTATCAATGCGCACAAGAAGCAGTGCCGTAATAAATAAATGTACAACTGCTATGATAAATCTGAAAGGGAGATTGGACAGGATCAGGAAAAATAGGATCACTGCTGACACTGCCCCGATTAAGATGTCTGCTATTGAGACTCCCTTAAATATCTCTGTCTGTACTTTTGTCTTTCCTGGAATAAGCCACATTCTTTGTCTTTCTCCTTTTATCTCTTACTTGATTGCTGCCGTCTACTGGTTACTTTTTCCCATGGTTTTGCGGAGAGTTATTATTGCCCGACGGCTTCTTGTTACTCGACTGATTATTGTTACCTGACGGTTTCTTGTTACCTGACTGGGTATTATTCTGCTTCGGCGGTGTTTTTCTGGTTACCGAAGAAGAACGCTGCATGCTGTCCATCGGATTCTGAGGTTCCATGTCCCCCATTTTTTCCATCGCGTTTAGTATGGAACTTACGTTCAGCGGACTGGTATTGAACTTCTTTTGTTCATTACCGTTGTTAATACTTCTCACTACCTGTCCAACGTCATCCAACGCACTGGCAATCTCTGCATTTTGCTGGGTGTTGTTATTGATTGGATCCGTCTTCTCTTCTCCGTCATTAATACTTCCTTCTACGTGGTTATCGTCATCCTGTTTTTTTCCAATCTCGCTGTTTTGATTATTATTATTCTGCGGGGTATCGTCACCTATTTTTTTTTCACCCTGGGTATTTCCGTTATTTGTTTTTCCCTTGCTGGTATTGGTTTTCTCATTTTTTTTCTTCATGTTATTGTTGTTTTGTCCTTTGGGTGACGTGCTGGCGGCAGCTGACTTCTTCTTCTCAGAACCACTTCCAAGAGAGCTGTTGTTCTTTGGCCCGCTGGTACCGCTTCCGCTGCCACCGGAGAAATAATTCTTTGCACTCCGGTAGGCACCCGCAATTCCACGTCCCGCACTTGCAATTCCACGTCCCGCACTTGCAATTCCGCTTCCCAAATTCATCAAGCCATTTACTGCAGACTTTGGTAAGCTTATTGCAGATTTTGCAGCAGACTTTAATCCACCTCCGATTGTTTCTGCAGCCTTAAGTCCATTTCCCAGACGACCAAGTGCTCCGCTTCCTACATCTCCTGCATTGACGGACTGCCATCCTGCAGAATCTGCCAGAATACCAGAAATCATTCCACTTGCCTTGCTAGCCGTCAGGGCTGCTGCCATAATAAGCAGGATTTTTGCAGAAAAATTCAAGATAGTAGAGTTGCTAAACAGCACCAGACTATCTGAGAGGACAATCGGAATAATCATCAGCAGCAGCTTAATCGCCACTATGGAACCGACTACCGACAGACTCTGAACCAGAAAAGCAACTGTCCACTGCTTCATCTTCCCGCCACCATCTAACGGCGTTGCACCGATGAACGGAGGTGCCACCAGATAAAGCACAAGCATATTAAAAATTCGAGCCACACAATTAATGGCAATCTGGAAAAACTGCCAGCACATATAAGCCGCCGTTAAGAAAACAACTACGTAACTGAACTTGGTAATATCAAAATCCTCTTCTATGCAGCCATATAGATCATACATATCCTTTTCGCCTCTTACATATGGATAACGAAGCGAATCCGTCAGAAATGGTTTTTTGTTATAATCTTCATTCAATGCTGCATTCATGGTTCCACCCATGCATAGTACCGCATCCAGTCTTGTAGAATTATTCTCACCAACATTTTCTCCTTTTTTCTCATAACTGGTCAGAGGATAAAAGGAACGGTTTGTCCGAAGTACATCCATGGCGTTCACCATTGCTGTATTTAATCCTTCGTTGTACCCATCTGCATCGATGTCCTCGTTGATATTGGCCGCATGTGCAATTGGTACAAGTACGGACTGCCAGTTGACATCATAGCCGGAAGAGCCGGAATAGTCAAAGTCAAACATATTCTCATGCTTCTCCTGAAGAAGCACCATATCTTCCCTTATGGCATTAAAGCAGTTATTTACGTTATACCGGCTGTTATAGGAAGTATTAAGGGCATAATTGCCGATGGTATTATAGATTCTTGCCATGGTGGCGTAATCTTCCCGGTCAAACGCGATTCTGCCCAGATATTCTCCACTCCCAACTTTGTCAAAGGAATAGGCAATCTGGTTAATCAACGTATTCGTCGCATCCAGCACTACTGTCATCAGGACATTTAATATTAATATGATGAAAATGCTTCTGGCAATACTTCCAACAATCTGTCCCAGTGTGGTCTGCATCTTATCCGAACTGTCAAACATTTTCTTAATGATTGCCACGATACCAAAAGCGAAACACAAAACAATCCCGATTGATGCCATAGCCCAGTATACCCTGTTAATACCCGGATGCTGAAAAAACACATTGATCAGATATACGCCTTCCTGGCTATCATAATCCACCGTTTTCAACCCTGCAAACACTTCAAATATCTGATACATCTGCTGGGCAAGATAACACATACCTGATACCAGAGAATATAGTAGTCTGTAGAACCATTTAAATAACCAATCAAACATACAATCCCTCCTAATATACCCGAAGCCGTTTTCTTGAGATCAAAACGTATGCGATAATTCCCACTATTACCACTACAATCAAAATCAAAAAGATAATACTGCCTCCATTAAAATAAACCATGATGATAAAATTATATACGGAGGAATTTCCCGCAGGATCTGTGATGGTAACCGTGTACTTCCCACTGCGTGTCAGCTTCTCTTTTGCCTTAAGCTGCCCGCCATCACACATCACAGTCAGGGTATTTTCTTCTCCGGCATCGGATATATCCACCGGACCGTGGGCTTTTCCATCCTTGCCCACTTCCTTAAGCTTCAGCGTCGGCGCAGTTCGGTCAATCACGGTCTGGAAGGAATACTGAATCCCCGTCTGGTCACACTCATAATACACCACGTAGGCTCCTTCTTCCTCAAACATCAATTGGTTTGACTGATACCCAATCTCAGCATCATCCAGCGTAGCATACTGTATGGAGAATCCAGCTGGTACAAGAAAGGAAGTTATGGTGGAATACTCTCCGACGATGGTAAAAGAGAGTACCTGTTTTTTATCCACAAGAACCGAATAGCCTCCCGGCACGGAAATCTCGTTCAGATCCGGTTTTTCCACTTTTTCCCCGTCTTTATACAGGTCACAGTTATGTTCCCCCTCCAGGCTAAGGGATACCGGCTGGTTCGTGTACATGCCATCTGCAACGGTACTTATCAGGCTCTGTCCGGCCTGGACATCCAGATCATAGGAAAACAGCTCGGTGGTTCTGTTATAGATTCCGTTTTCTGAAATAATAACTTCTGTCTGTTCCGCATCCTCATCATCTGAATAGGTGCGGCCTGTAAAATTATCTACCTGCTGCTGGTTGTATTCTATCTTTTCCTCCCCCTGTGAGGGAGTATCCGGAAACTGTGATGCCTCTGCTTTTGTTACTCCATTGGCAAAAAACACCACTGCTGCCAACAGTATAATCAATCGTCTCTTCATAATATCCTGCCTATCTTTATCCTGCTAACTTCAAAAGTGTCCTTTTCTGTATCCTATTTCATTGTGCCGTTATTAATGATGACGCCTTGCTCAGTCTCTCCTTCTCTGCATTTATAGATTTGTCCTGTCTCCATCCTTTTCTGGGAATCAAATAACTTATCTGCGCAATCTTTTGTAAGATCATCCATCATTCCACTAATCGAAACCCTGGTCGTTGTAACGGACTGCTTAAGATACCCATCATCAATAATCTTTGAATCCGCTTTCGTACCGATTCGATAACCATTCAAAAGCACATACCCCTGCATGAGGTAAGCCCCCTTATCATTTCGGAGAACAGAACCTGAATATACATGAATATTGCCATAGAATGAAATCAACCCTTTGTTGATGAGCTGGGATTTGTCGCTAAGCTCGATTGCTGTAAAACAGTGATTAAGGCAGATTCTTGCCCCGCGCCGCACAATTATCTCTCCACCATTCTTACAGTCAATCCTTCCTGTAATAACGGGAGCTGCCGGTCCATTTCTGATGAGTGCCCCGGACTGTACCACTACTTTTCCGCCATCATTAACAATCATTCCATCCAGAAAGGTAGTACCGGTAATGAAAAGGATCCCTCCCTTTTTTACTGTAACCTTGGCTCCTTCTTTGATATGGGTATAGCCGTTCAGGTACTGTGTCTGATTTGCAGCCACGGTCACTCCATTGCCCGTTGTAATCTCCCGATATGCCACCTTGTCTTTTAGCTTTTCACCAAGATAGCATTTAAAGATTCTCCGCGCATCCTCTGCCTTTTCCCAAATCGTTTGATAGGCATCCAACTCGGCCAGATATTTGTTGGGATCTGTATTGCTCACATTTCCCGGTACCCGCTCATAACTAAGTGTGACAGGATAGTCGGTCCAGTGCATACCGGAAGCTCCGATCATGAGATAGCCCTTAATCTGAGAATATGCACTACTATTAAACCGTTTTGTGTTATAGATGTTGGGCCAGGTTTTTGTTGGCGAGTAAAGCACCCATTCATCCGTATTATATTTCCAATTATCTTTATTGTCTTCGTCGTTGTAATCGTCAACCAGCATACTGTCTAATACATCTCTGTACCAGGTACTATGATCATCATAATAATCCTCACCGTACTCAATCCAGCCTTTTTTCATCTGAAACCAAGTCGATTTTCCTGCTACTGCAATCAAATATGGATTACTAGAAGGTTTCGTGTCAGATTCGCTAGTCAGATACATTCTAACAGCAACCCCTGTCTTACCATTCTCTCCTATGGCTAGAGGAGAGGTGTCCCCCTCCTTTGTCTTCTTTTTGTATCCTTCAATCGGACGATTCTTATCGGTCACCTTAATGTACGGTGTTTGCAGACCGTCAAGGGTATAAAACGTGTCCTGAAGTGCTCCATAAGTACTGGTATTAAAGACATTCACACCGAGTTCACTCCCTACCGGAGTAACCGTAAATCCATAGCCTTCATCCTCCGGATCTCCACCACTTCCACCTTTCAGGAGCCTAAGGTAATGTGTAAGCCTTGGCATGGATTTTCCATCATCATTCATCATCCGTTGGTCTTCTAGTTGACAATTGTAGATATACTGATCTGTCGAATATGATTTATCCGAAGCATTCTTACTAGCCTGGTTAATATAGTCATTCATGGAGCCCTGGAGGATTAACAGACGATATTCTCCTCCTCTCTTCACCATCTTCCGAAGCTGGTCGATATCATCGATCCGTGTCCACTTATACATCTCCTGGGGTGTATTACTTGCAGCCTCTGCCATCTGGCTGTGTCCTAGAGCAGACACCAGCATCACTCCCGCACATGCCAGGCTTAACAGCCGCTTTTTCCATGTTCTCTTCATTGACATTTCCTCCATTCCACTCTGTATCTGATATCAGCCTCTGCTATACGCCTGGTCCCCCAATATTCATTTCTTCTGCTTTTTGCATACTAAACTGAGATTCTTTCTGTAAGTTCAACTCCGGCTCTTTCTTAACATTTTCCGCTTTCGGTCCAAACTCCATACTTTCTGCTTTCGTTACTTGCATTCCCGGACCTGATTTGATGGAAAAGCTGTTTTGCCTCTCCATCTTCGGACCTTTTGCTGCTTTCTCCCTTTGAGCATCCCGCTCCTGTTTTTGCTTGCGCATCATGTCCTTTGCATCATTCCATGCACTCAGATTCATTTTATTAGCTGCTGACCACGCCAGGGCTCTTCCACTCTCGTTCTGCATCTTCCGGTTCACAGGGAGATCCCGCACCAGATTGTCCCACTTTTCTTCAAACTCTTTCGGATTACGAACCATGGAATCCATAGTATTCCCTGCTTTTCGTATTTTCTTCTGCGAGGCCCCGGTTGCTCTCATTTTCCTCCTGACCAGTGCATCCGTTACCAGGGAATTCTCCAGCATATTTGCCTTCAGTGCATCCTTTATGTATTCCTTCTTCTGATCCTGGGACAAAGAAGAGTTATTCTCCCAGTCCATCAGCGCACTTTTTGCTTTCAGCCCTTTTTCGTGGATCTCCAGCATCCGGTTTCCAGACTGATACATCCGTTTCATTTCTTCATATCGGTTTTCCCCTTTAATTGCTTTTTCACCTTTAAATGCTTCTTTTAGATCCGGATTGTTATCGATCTCCTGCATGATTTTTCCCATATCCTGCACTTTACCGGCATATTCCTTCCATCCACCCGGCTTTGCCAGGGCATCTTTCATATCCTCATACAACTGATTGAACTGGCTGTTTACTGTTACCATCTTGGTCAGTGGATGTTCCCATGCCTCTCCCCCGCCTTGTGCAACAGAAACATTGGCATCTTTCTCCACGTTCTCCGCCTGGACGCTTTCTTTCTGGGTATTTTCCACCTGGGCATTCTCCACCTTGGCATTCTCCACCTGGACATTCTCTTTTTTTGCTTCGTTCAGTTCTTTCAGCTGTTCATCCACTTTTTCTTTCTGCTTCTCGCTGATATTGTTTTTCCGTTCCTCTTCGGAACGATTTGCCCATGTTTGGGACGCTTTAGATAATACACCTCTCAGATTTCTATTCTGGGTTAACTGCTGGTACCCTCGCTTATGATCAAGGCAACGGTTGTGAAAGAGTAATCCTCTGCTAAGCCAGTTCAAGCCTTTTGTTACACTACTGACACGGCGGATGCCATTTCTTTTCTCGAATGCTTTTAAGTCTCTCTTGTATTCTTTTTTCTGCCTGTCATATTTCTTCATTGTTTCCGACCACCTTGTGCCGTAAAGCCCAAGGGTTAGAATATTTAGAAGATGGCGGAGAATTCCTGGATCTTCCGGCTTTTGTGGCGGCATCTCTGTCTTCTCCGCATCCCGGACAGTACAGTCTCTACTTTGGTTAGCAGCCATCTGGAATGCCTTGTTGTCTTTCTTGGAAAACGCAAATAACCGACCTTCTTTGGCATTGTCATACAGTTTTTCCCTATTCTCAGGTGTGTCTTCAAAACCATCAGAAAATAGTGACTCTGTCTTGTCCCCGGATGCAACCTGGATACGCTCCACATCATTTTTGTCATTCAGATTAAGACTTATCTCTGATGTAGACAACATATTTTTAAAACTCTCAAACCATTTGTCGATATCCGCTTGTCTTGCCATAGGATACACCTCGTTTCTGTTCTTCTGTGCCTATCTGTATACAGGCTTAATTCCGTGTTTTTCTTTGATAAGATCATTCTAACACAGTAATAATGACAAATTCATGACAATCCCTCTACTGACCATCCTGCTGAACTGGTTCTATTCCCTCTTTTGGCTGATTTTCCTCGTCCTGGAGTTCCTTCAGCATTTCCAGTTCCTGCTGCCTAAGCTCCAGCTCCTGCCTCTGCCGCTCCAGTGCTTTCTGGCGGCGCTGCAGTTCTTTTTTCCGCTTTTCCTGCTCTTTCTGCATTCTCTTCTGTTCTCTCTGGATCTTTCTCTGGTCCTTTTGCAGTTCATCCTCTGCCTTTTTCTGCTGTTTCTTGGATTTTGCCTGCTGTTTCTGCTCAATCTCCTGCTGTTTTTGCATCTGCTTATATTGTTTTCTCTCCTCTTTGTTCATCTTCACCAAAGTAATACCATCCGGCAGATGCCGCATATATGCCTGAAGCGTCAGATTACAGTTGGCAGCTGCCATGGCACTTTTCGCAGTGTAGATGGTAAGATGAAGCTGGTTGACTTCCCGCACCAGCACAAGAATAAGAGGATTCCCCATGCCATTCCGGCGAAGAACCACTTCCGCATCAGGAAGCTGGCGCAGCCGGCACTTTTTTCCCACACAGGCAAGAACCTGTGCCGCTTCCTTGTATTCATGGTTTACCGACCGGGAACACTGAAAATAATAATCCCGCTTCAGAACCCCTGCCAGCATGATGGCACCCCATCCATTTGGCACACCTTGAAGACTGATTGGCAGCCGGCTCTCACCGGCAACAATCCGGTCGTTTTCAAACGTTACATTCCCAGATAGAATTTTCTTTACTTCTTTTTCTAATTCCACAACATCCATATCTGATTCCTTCCTGTTATCCCGGAAATCTTACTGGAATTTTAGTAATCCGGCAAATCCCACTAATTCAAATACTTCCATAACCATTTTATTGACATTGCTAAGCACCAGCTCGCCGTCTTTCTTTTTCATGGCCATATGGAGAATCTTGATTACGCGAAGTCCTGCTGAAGAGATGTAGTCAAGCTGCTCCATATTTAATATAACCCGGTCAAACCGTTCTGCCACCTCGCGGAAAATTGGTTCCGCTTCCGGTGCAGAATTCGCATCAAGTCTGCCTGAAAGGATCAGTTCACCTTCGTTTTCTCTGCTTACTAAATTAATTTCCATCTTTTTTTCCTCCGATATCTTATTTTTTCTGATTTTCTTTTATGATTGCTGGTTCTCGCCAAGGACGATCCGGTTTCTTGCCGCTGTATCATAGAACACTTCATCCGGCCGGAACATATGGCTGCGGATCTCCCCCATATCCATCTTTCCGAATTTATAATATGGACAGCGATAACTTGGGGTATATTTTGTCATAAGCGGATAATTACCAAATGTAACGATGATGGCATTACCCGTAGACTCCTTATTATTGAGTTTTTGCAGCTCAGACGGATAGATCAGAGGCCGCACCTGTGTCTGGGTGGAGATACTCATCTCTCCTTCTTTGGCTCCTACATTCGATGAGGTACTGCTTGTCTTAACAGTTTTATTTCCACACAGCTCGGAGAACTCCTTACAGGTTCCGATATCGTTGGAACCGATAAACATCTTCATGGCACAGTTGGATTTTACGATGTCTGCCACCTGTTCCCCATAGACAGCATTTAACTGGGAATAAGACTGCACTACCATATTAAACCAGATCTTCCGGGATCGGCCTACGGTGATCATCTTATCAAATTTCTCAATCTTTGGCATGTTACCAAACTCATCCAGTATGAAATAGACGTTTCTTGGAAGAGATAAGTCTTCTCTTGAGGATGCCACCTTGATCAGTGCCTTGTAGATACAGAGGATAAATACGGCCGCAAGTCCGTGTCTTGTATCTTTCTCATCCGGTATCTTCATGAACAGGGCAGTTGGCTTTTCTGCAAACTGGGATGCATTAATATCTGTGGCAGAGGTCAATCCACAGATTCCCTGATCGTTAAACATGTTCAGCTTATCAAAAGTGATGGACATGTAAGAGGACATGGTCTGCTGGGCTGCACCTAATACCTGGCGGGAAAGGGTTACCGCCTGGGAGAGCTGGCTTCTTCCTTCAAAATATGCTTTCAGTTCTGCAAATTCATTCTGGCTGTTGGTAAGCATCTTATTAATATTGTAGAAATTGAATTTTTCTTTTGTCATACCCAGTTCCGGGTTCTCACTGTCCTCCAGCATAGCAAGACAAGTAGCCAGAATGATTGATCTGGCTCCTTTTTCCCATAACGGATCTTTTTCATTTGTAATCGGGCAGAGAACGGATACAAAGTCATTCAAGTCCTCGTACATCTCATCATAGATTTTCTGCTTTGCCACTGCCACTTCATCCTGACAGCGGCTCGGATCAGAAAACGCTTTTCCCTGCCACTCAATCCACAGTTCCCCTTCTTCGGGAGGTTTCTCATCCATCAGCTTTAAGTCAGGGTAATCTGAAAAAGAATCCCGGTGTGCCCGGATTCCTTCTCCGGCATGGATGTAATCCTGATACATGTCCCAGATTCCCCCCAGGGGATTCCACCTGCTGGAAGAATAGGTGTCACGCAGATCAAGAACTTTTACGTCATATCCTTTTTCCACCAGAAAGGCAGAGTGCATATCAAACAATTCTCCCTTTGGATCCGTCATGATCATGCTGCTTCCTTTTTCGGATGCCCCAATCAACTGGATCATCGGATTGATGAAGGTCGTTGTCTTACCGGAACCGGTGGCACCGATTACAAGGGAGTGGGCTCCTGACATAAAGTTACACTGCAGCTTTCCTTTCTTATCAAGAACTGCACGAACCGGAACCCCGTCATTTTTCGTCTGGGGAGCGGTATCGTAAGTGAAGGAGGCAAAGTTGAAATCCCGTTCTTTCTCCGTCATAAAACGGCTGTTCTCAAGAACACTCTCCACATCTCCATTATTCTTTCCGACAGCAAATATATCTCCCTTACCAAGGCGGTCTATGTGGCTAATTCCATAGATTAAGAGCATCACCATCACCCCTGCAAATCCAATGACCCATGTGCCGGGGCGGAAAAGCTGGGTGAAGTCCGGCCGGAAAGGCTGTCCACTTGACAGATTCTGCAGACTCTGCATAACCGTCTGGAACAAGAATCCAATCAAGCCATCAGCGATTATAAAAAATATGAAATATAACAGAAAATGTTTTTTCTTTCCTTTCATCTTTCTTCTGTCTCCTTCTGTTTATCTAATCAGCTATATCATGATTCATAGGCCACAAAGCCTATACTGATTTATGCATGTATGGCCTTCTGACCTTGATCCTATGACATGGAAGGTACCGGTTCTGGTACCGGTTCTGCTACCTGTTCTGGCTCTTCCATGGCAACCTTCGTTATCGCAATTGAGGTTTTCGGGGAACTATCTGCTGCCTTTTCTGCGGCCAGTGCCTTGATATAACGCCGGTTCAGTTCCTGTTCTCCACGGGTATTGATAAATTCCTCAAGGGACTTCGTGGTAATGTCATTGGTAATTTTCTGAAACACAGCATCCTGACAGATGCGCTCTGCTGTTCTGGCAAACTTTTGTTCATCACCGCCAATGGCTTTCTCAAGTCTGCCCGGCTGTCCATTGCCCAGCCTTTTCTCATTCAAAAGCTTTTGAAAACAGACCATTTTTGCCATATACATTCTGGCTTCCTGTCTGCCCTCTTCTGACAGCGTCTGTCCGGATGCAGCGAGCTTTTGCGCTGCTTTTCTGGCATCTGCCAGATATTTTTCCAGAGATGGCGGATGGTTCTTATTCCCGATTGGTTTTAAGAAGCCATCGTTTCCCACTGTCTCAATAGTGTGGAGAAGTTTTCGTTTTTCCCCGATTACATAAACCGGTCTTCCGGTCTTTAACACTTCTACTGCCTTATCAACATCATATGGTCTTCCCCTAAGATCACCAAGTACGGTCTTCCCTGGTTCCTGGTAACCGAGCTGGGCGAGTTTCCGGCCAAGCTGATCCCGGATATGCTCTTCGTAACGGTGAGACAACTGCTCGATGTCATTCAGATAATCTGCCAATGTAAAGGAAGCCTCTTTGGCAGTTTCCCGCAGCACACTGCTGTCCAGTTTTCTCAGGTCTTCATCATTGATTCTGGCATAATAAGGACTGGCAATAATGCCCGCCCGGTTCAAAGTCATCATACAGGGCAGCTTTGCCTTATCGCAGAACTGCTGCAGCTGCTGCTTCATCTCCGGCTTTATTCCAATGTCCAGCGTCTCTGCCTCTGCAACAATCTGTTCCAGTTGATTTGACTGGTATAGGGCAGGTGCAAGCTGCTCCCAGTTTTCCACCAGTTCTTCGTCTGTCTTCCCTTCCAGAACAGAATTCTGTGCCAAAGTCAATGGTTTTAACAGTTCCAGAAATGTCCGATCCTTCACCTTTTGACTTCCCTGTGTCAACAGCTTTGTAATCTGCTGGTTTCTTCGATCTGCCTCCGGCGTGCAGGAATAATCCAGTAAAGTGGAAAGATTCTTGTATTCATTTAACGAATGGCAGTCTGTACACAGAATTCTTGCAGCCATGTCGGCCACCTTTTTCCGAAACCGGTCACTGCATTCTGCTTTTTGCCGAATCTCTGAATTCCCCAATTTCTCAGGAGTATATTGAAGCCCCCATTTCACCTCCAGGGAAGTGATCAAGTCTTCTGCTGTGGTGTCAGCAACAGAGTATTCATCCAGAATCTCGTGGTATACTTTGTCTTTCTGCCGGTAATCGGATATCTTTTCATGCATTTGTACTACTCGATCGACACGCATCCAGCACACCTCCATCATTTTTTTAGCCGATGGAAATAACCTTTTCCACCGGCTAATTTCCTTCTTTTTCCTAAACTTCCGAAAAATTATGCTTCCAGAACATCATCAATCTGCAGAACCGATGGAATCTGATTGCTGGTAAGATTATCGATTTCTTTCGAGCCATTTTGGTTTACCCATTTTACCAGTGGACCTGCAGTCAGTCTTAACAGTACCATTAAAATAAAGATCAACACATAACCAATAATTGCATTTTTTAAATGGTTCTTTGCTTTTTCATGTTCCTGTGGTTCTTCTGCCTTGGCAAATTTTACTCCTAATACGATGCAGTACAGGGTACCTACTGCCACAACCAATGTGATTGCCGGAGCAAACAGGCTGTTGAGCAGCTTAATAATCGGATTAACTGCCTCCTGGTAGGCGTTTGTCTCCGCTGCAAAAGCGGTATTGGCAGACAGCAGAGCCGGGCCAAATACAACCGCCATAGCAAGTAACCATTTGTTTGCAATTCCTTTCATTTTCGCAAATACATTCTTCATAATGTTTTCCTCCTTTTTTTGGTTTGAATTGTTTTTTCATTGAGTTGTATTTCAACTTGTATTTATCTTATCACGGCACTAATGACAAACCCATGACAAATTAAAAAAATTATTCAAATTTTTCCGCAAAGCCTCCACATAACGACAAAAAGTGCGGATTCCATGCGATCACAGAGCCGGTTACCACTCTTATGAATATCACATAAAATCCGCCCAGGAATACTGCGCCAAATAGGCTTCCTCTTGGGAAAAATCCAATTCCATATTCAGATCCATGCACCGGTAATAATCACAGCTGATCCGGCTGGTGTCCACAGCCATGCTGTTAAAATCTTTTTTGATGACCGAATCCACCTCGTTCACTTTCAAGGTGTGCATCATGGATGAGATAATTTTCTGAATATAGTTCTGCCTCTTATTATCAAATGGTTCATCTTCGAATAAGACGGCTGCCGCTTCCCGAAGAGTACATTCGGCGCCTTTTTTATGTATCAGATAGGCAAACAGCTCCTTTGCCTTAGACCGTTCAAACTTAAGAACCTCCCCCTTCCGGTTCTTCACTTCAAATTTTCCAAAACAGACCACGTCCAGCAGGGCGTCTTCTTTTTCTGCCAGTTGATAGCGAAGATCCGACAGTTCTTTTTTCACATCTCCTGATGTCAGCGGCTTTAATATATAACCACTGGCATGCATCTCCATGGCCTGGCGGTAATATTCATCATACATGGTCAGAAAAATAATATTGATTTTTGGAATAATCTTCTTAATCTCCTGAGCCAGCATGATTCCATCCATTGCTTCCATCCGGGCATCGAGAAACGCAATCTCACAGGGATTTTCCATAATAAATTCCAGAAGTTCCAGACAATCTTCAAAGGCATAGATCTCGTCTTCCGGCCTCACTGACTTTATAATACTAACCGAATTCTGGAGGGCCAGAAGGTCCTCATCTGCCACTATAATTCTCACGTTTCCTCCTTTGTACTAAAAAAAACGATTAAATCCAGTTACACATCTTTTACTATAACAAACGAAGTGCAACAAAAGTGGCACAGATCGAGTAATCAGCTGTGACAGTTCAGCCGTAACGAGCACACAGCCGCCGGAAGCACGCAGAATACCAGGTACCATGAAATATCCCTTTGAACACGTCGGCACTTGGTTTTGCGTTTTTTTGCAAAACCTTAGTACCGCTACGTGTTCAATGGAGCGAAAGCGTGTATTTCATGGTACCTGGTATTCTGCATGCTTCCGG
>JAQXIP010000034.1 GCA_029007845.1 Clostridiales bacterium | reverse complement strand
AATGTCCTACATGAAGACGCCCGGTTGGACGGTCTCCGGTTAAAATAATTTTTCCCATAGTGAATAACCTGTTTCCTTTCCCTTTAAATCTACTTTATTCTATCAGATTTTCTCCACCTTGTACAGAGATGTGTTCAAAGGGATATTTCATGGTACCTGGTATTCTGCATGCTTCCGGCGGCTGTGCGCTCGTCACGGCTGAGCTGTTACGTCACGGCTGAATGGTTATTTTTACCACTGCAAAAAATTCCCGCATATAATAATGAGGTACTAAAACCGGATTAGATTTTGCCGCCAGTCCGGATACGTTTTGATACCCTTCTTTTTTGGCAAGCTTTAAACTCCGGTATATATGAAAATCATTGCTTACGATTACTACCCTGCTGTCAAAAGAATCCAGATATGCCTTTGCATTCGCCAGATTCTGCGCTGTGGAGACCGACTGGTCTTCCAGGCGTATCCGGTCATAGGAAATCCCGTGTTCACAAAGATAATCCGCCATGCACTGTGCTTCGGAGATCGCTTCATCACTTCCCTGTCCACCGCTTACGATGACCACTGTATCCGGATTTTCCTTCAAGTAACATAACGCACTCTCTAACCGGTAGCGAAGCATGTTCGATGGTTTTGTTCCCTTTACTTTTGCTCCAAGAACAAGAAGATAATCTGCCTGTTTGGGCGGTTTTACGAAAGACTGGGAAAGAATAAGAGACTCTGCAAAAACGAATATGATCGCACAGACCAAAAGAAAAAGGCGGCTGACAATCCGAAGGCCGCCCGGAACTTCTATTTTTCCTCTTTTTTCCATCCAGCAGACTGCAAAAAGGGAGCCAAAAAACAAGGCCGATCCGAGCCATACCCAGGAAAAGGATACGGAAAAATCAACATAGACCACAATCGTAATATAATAAAGCAGCGAAACAACTGCGAGAACAAAATACAGATAGCACATGCTAATGTCTCCTTACATGCAGCCTGGCAATGGCTCTTGCCAGATCTGCTTTACTGTTATGGTATTCAAATACACTTTGCTTCTGGCGGAGTCGCTCTTGTGCTCTGGCCATTGCTTCTTCTGCCCGGCGGATATCAATCTCTTCCTCCCATTCCGCCGTATCCACCAGAAGAATCACACTGTCGGGAAGGATTTCTGCAAAGCCTTCCCCTAAAAATGCTTTTTTCCATTCGCCATCCACCTTAAGCCGTGCTTCCCCTGCATTAATGGCCATCACCACTGGTTCATGTTCCGGAAGCACTCCATATTCCCCGTCAATCGTGGGAAGAATCAGGGACTCACAAGTTCCCTCATAAAAATGACGGTTACACGCTTCAATCTCAATATATAAGGTCTTCTCCATCTCCCAGGCCTTCCTTCTTCTATACTGTCTTATGCATCCTGTTCCAGTGTTTCTGCCTTTTCCTTTACCTCATCAATCGTTCCAACCATAAGGAAAGCGGCTTCCGGATAATCATCCATCTCACCATCTAAGATTGCTTTAAACCCACGGATGGTTTCTTTTAACGGAACATATTTTCCGGGTGTATTCGTAAATGTCTCTGCTACTGCAAACGGCTGGGACAAAAACTTCTGCACCCGTCTGGCACGGGCAACTGCAATCTTATCCTCTTCATCTAATTCTTCCATGCCAAGAATTGCAATAATATCCTGTAATTCTTTGTAACGCTGTAATAATTCCTGCACTCTTCTGGCCACTTCATAGTGTTCTTCTCCTACTACTTCCGGCTCTAAAATACGGGAAGCTGATTCCAGGGGATCCACTGCAGGATAAATTCCCTGCTCTGTAATCTTTCTGGATAATACCGTTGTGGCATCCAGATGGGCAAAGGTAGTGGCAGGAGCCGGATCTGTCAGGTCATCTGCAGGCACATAAACCGCCTGGACAGACGTAATTGAACCGTCCTTTGTAGACGTAATCCTCTCCTGAAGTTCTCCTAATTCATTGGCAAGTGTTGGCTGGTATCCCACTGCCGAAGGCATACGTCCAAGCAGTGCGGAAACCTCCGAACCTGCCTGGATATAACGGAAAATATTGTCAATAAATAACAGCACATCCTGATGTTCTTTATCACGGAAATACTCTGCCATGGTAAGACCGGTCTGCGCCACCCGCATACGGGAGCCTGGCGGCTCATTCATCTGCCCGAACACTAACGCAGTCTTATCAATGACACCAGAATCCTTCATTTCATGCCAGAGATCATTTCCTTCCCGTGAACGCTCTCCCACTCCAGTAAAGACAGAGTAGCCTCCATGATTTGTGGCAATATTATGGATTAATTCCTGGATTAGTACAGTTTTGCCTACACCGGCACCTCCAAACAGACCAATCTTACCTCCCTTGGCATACGGAGTCAGAAGATCAATCACCTTGATTCCGGTCTCAAGAATCTCCACTTCCTGGCTCTGCTCTTCAAAAGACGGAGGATCTCTGTGGATTACCCATTGATCCGATCCTTTTACCGGTTCTCCTCCATCAATCACATCACCTAACACGTTAAACATCCGGCCTAATACCTGTGGTCCTACGGGCACTTTGATACCTTCCCCGGTTGCAGTCACTTCCATATCTTTTGTCAGGCCTTCACTGGCGGACAAAAGAATACAGCGCACAATACGGTTTCCCATATGCTGGGCAGCTTCCATTACTTTCTTTTTTCCCTCAACGGTTACATATAAGGCGTCCCGGATTAATGGCAGTTCATCCGTATCAAACTCCACATCCACAACCGGCCCCATAACCTGAACGATTCTGCCTGTCTTTTGCATTCCTTCCACTCCTTTCTATCTCTTCTTCAGCGCTTTTGCACCGCTTACAATCTCTGTAATCTCCTGTGTAATCGCCGCCTGTCTGGCACGGTTATACATCAGATTCAGATTCTTCAACATCTTTGTTGCACTTTTGGTTGCAGAATCCATTGCCATCATACGGGAATTCTGCTCACTGCAGAACGATTCCACCAAAGCACCATAGATGATTCCTTTGATATAATTTGGTATGATGCGGTCTAACACCTTTTCCTCAGAAGGATAGAAACTGGTAAAACTGTGATACTGAAGCACACTTTCATCAAAATCTCCCCTTGCAAGAGGAAGAAGTCTTGTAATAGAAGGCTCCACCTTTACTGCGGATATCATTTTAGAGTATACAATATATACCTCATCGAGCATGTGCGTCTTATACAGATTAATCACGACTTCTGCAATTTTCCGCGTATGATACATCGATACATTCTGAATGACATTTAAAAATGCACAGTCAATCATTTCTTTTTTATCATGATAATAATTTACGCCGGCCTGTCCCACTACAAATAACGTGTTATTTTTTCCTTTCTTCATCTCCTGGTCAGCCAGCTTTAATACATTATGGTTATAAGCACCGGCAAGTCCTTTATCCGCTGTAATTACAATATAAGCACGTTTCTTTTCTTGTTCCGGGATCTCATCCCGTTTGTCAAAAAACGGATGGGTCAGATCTGGAGAAGACTGGAAAATATCATAGATCGTTTTCTGCAGTGTCAGGAAATAAGGTTCGGTATCTGCCAGATTCTTCTTTGCTTTTTTTAACTTGGAAGAAGAGATTAAATACATGGCACTGGTAATCTTCATCGTATCCTGTACGCTTTTTATCCGGTTACGGATCTCTCTCATACTTGCCATGTTCTTTCACCTGCTTTCCTGTCAGTTTGACATTTTTTTCCACTCATCTGCCGCAGCCACTATCGTTTCAATCATATCGTCATCGAGAATCTTTTCTTCATCAATCTTTTTCACAAGTTCCGGGTAGGTTCGCTCTACATAAGCAAGATAATCTTCCTGAAACTTCTTTAACTCCTTTAACGGCACTGATAAAAAGGCTTTTCTCGTTGCCGCACAAAGACTGATGACTTCCCGGTGGAGATTTAACGGCTTATGAAGCGGCTGTTTTAACATCTCCATGAGGCAGTCCCCGTAATTTAACAATTCCTTTGTGGAAGCATCCAGATCGGAGCTAAACTGGGTAAATACTTCCATCTCCCGGTACTGGGCAAGGTCAATTTTTAAGGTTCCTACTGCTTTCTTTATGGCTTTTGTCTGTGCCGCACCGCCTACACGGGATACCGAAAGTCCTACATTTACCGCCGGACGCATTCCGGAGAAAAATAGTTCGCTCTCTAAAAAGATCTGTCCATCGGTAATCGAAATGACGTTCGTCGGAATATACGCGGATAAATCGCCTGCCTGAGTCTCGATAATCGGCAGTGCTGTAATTGATCCGCCTCCATGCGCCTCATCCATCCGGCTCGAACGCTCCAGGAGCCGGGAATGAAGGTAAAAGACATCACCCGGATATGCCTCACGTCCCGGTGGTCTCTGTAATAATAAAGACATCGCCCGGTAAGCTACAGCATGCTTTGACAGATCATCATACACAATCAGCACATCTTTTCCCTGATCCATAAAGTATTCTGCAATTGCCGTACCGGAATACGGCGCGATATATTGAACCGGTGCCAGGTCGCTTGCCGTTGCAGATACTACCACCGAATAATCCATGGCACCATGTTTTTCTAATGTATTCACCAGTTTTGCAATGGTAGATGCCTTTTGCCCGATTCCAACATAGATACAGATCACATCCTGATCCTTCTGATTGAGAATCGTATCTACCGCCAGAGAAGTTTTCCCTGTCTGGCGGTCACCGATAATTAATTCTCTCTGTCCGCGTCCGATTGGAAACATCGCATCAATGGATAAAATACCCGTCTGCAGCGGGACATTTACCTGCTGGCGGTTAATCACACCCGGTGCTTCATGCTCAATTGGATATCGTTTTTCTTCCTTGATGGCACCTTTTCCATCAATCGGGTTTCCCAGGGCATCCACCACACGTCCGATCATCTCATTGCTCACCGGAACAGATGCCATTTTTTTTGTTCTGGTTACTTTTGATCCTTCCATTAACCCATGGTCGGAACCTAGTAATACAACACCAATACTTTTCATCTCCAGATTCTGGACCATACCGGTTGTTCCATTTTCAAATTCTACCATTTCTCCGTACATGGCATGGTCAATTCCATATACACTGGCAATCCCATCACCTACCGTTAAAACCGTACCGGTTTCTTTCGGCTCCATCTTCTGGTCATAATGTTCAATCTCGTCCCGAAGGACGGTCATAATTTCATCTGAGTTAACAGCTGCCAACTTTTCCACCTCGATTCAGTGCTCGGTTCATGAGCCTTATCCGTTCCCGGATACTCATGTCATATTCCTGGCCTTCTACCGTTAATGTAAATCCACCAATCAACTTTTTGTTTTCCTTTAAAATAAGTTCTACCTGCTTTGTATGAAACTCCTTTTTTAGAAAAGAACGGATTCCATCCAGCTGGTTCTCATCCGGCATAAACACATATTCCAATACCCCGGTGATAATTCCATGTTCTTTGCAATACAGCCGTTCATACTCCTGACAGACTGCATCGATCTGTTCGAGACTGCCGTCGTCTCTGAGCTGTTTTACATATACCTGCAAGGAATCCGGAACGAGTCTCTCAATGATCCGGTTTTTCTCGTCTTTGCCGACAAATGGATTCTCAAGTGCTTCTATAAATGCACCGGATGTCTGGCACAGCTCCTTAAGTGCTGCAACGTCTTCCCGGCGAACACAGTCTTTTTTTTCCAACATGATTTTTGCATAACACTCTGCTGTCTGGCTCAACCTTACACACCCTTTTCTTTCAAAAATGCATTCATTACTTCCCGGTTATGTTCTTCATTGACAGAATTACCAATCACTTTACAAGCAGCCTCCATGGCAAGGCCTGCCACTTCCGTCCGGAGATCTGAGAGCATTTTTTCATGTTCCTCCAGGACATCCTTCTTTGCCTGCTGCCTGATTGCCTCTGCTTCTTCACCGGCTTTTAACAGAATGTCGTTTCTTACTGCTTCCGCCTGTTCTCTTGCCATATTGATCGTCTGGTTTGCTTCCTCTCTGGCTCCTTCACAGGCTTTTTCATACTCTTCCTTTTTGGCTTCCGCGTTTTTCTCCACCTCTGCCGCATGGTCTAACTGCGCCTGGATCTCATTCTGGCGGTTCTCGATCATGGATAAGACTGGTTTAAAGAAAAACCGCTTCACCAGAACATATAAAACGATTAGATTTATGATCATCCATAAAAGATTCCAATCTAAAGTTAACAAGCAAAACGCCTCCTATCCACTATTTCAGGAACAGAATAATTAAGATTGCGATAACAAAACCATAGATTGCGGTAGCCTCCGCAAGTGCGGCACCAATCAGCAGGGTGCTTCGGATCTTGCCATCTGCTTCCGGCTGGCGGGCAATGGCCTCTACTGCCTTTGATGTGGCAATCCCGATACCAATTCCGGCACCCGCACCTGTTAATACTGCAACTGCTGCTCCAATAGCGATTAATGTTGACATAAAACTTCACTCCTTTGATCTTTTTTCTTTTTGAATTGTTATTCGATTGCTTCTGATATAAATAACGAAGTAAGGAATACAAATACATATGCCTGTATCAGCCCGTCAAAAATATCAAAATAACAGCTGAACGGAACAGGCACAATGACTGGAACAATGATTTTAATCAATTCCATTACAACAAATGCCCCAAGAACATTTCCAAACAACCGCATACATAGGGAAAGTGGACGGATAAACACTTCCAAAATGTTAATTGGTGCAATAATTGGGATTGGTTCTGCAAAGCTTTTCAGCCATTTCTTTACACCCTTTTCCCTGATCCCGGCAAACTCAATCAGAACAATGCTCATAACGGATAATGCTGCCGTTACATTCAAATCTTTCGTTGGAGGCTTAAACCCGAGAAGTCCGATTAAGTTGGCAAAGCCGATATAGATGGCCACTGTTGCCAGATATGGAATATACCTGGCACCATTTTTACCTAGAATATCACCAAAAAAACCATATAGTTTTAGAACGATAATCTCGGCAGCTGCCTGTCTTCCACCCGGAATGGTTTTCATATCATATACCAGAATCCGGCAGATAATAAGAATCATTGCCATAATAACCCAGGTAACGACCACCGATTCAGAAATCGGGATTCCGCCAAACAAAGGGATCTCAAAAGCTGTCTTACACTGCAGTTCATCCATCAGCTCTTCTGCCAGTGCTTCCAAACGATCACTTCCTTTTACCTGTTGTTTCTAAACCGTCCATATTTTACTTGATTCTTTTTAAAAATTCAATTCTTAACCTTTCCCTATTTTTTTTTTGACTTTTTTTAAAATCTCGTGATTTTTGCACTTTCATTTTTTAATATTCCCAGTAAGATAAGCTGTCAATCTGCTTTTTGCCGCTTTTTTTCGCCTTATTTCTTTTTTTTTCGTCAGAATAGACAAAATGAGAAGCAGCCAAATCACTGCTTCTCATTTTGCATTTACTTCATTTATTAAGAATTTCCACCGTTCAAATTTACTTTCTAAACGTTTTTTCTCTTTTTCCGCCACGGGCTTTAATGGATAACGCTTTGCCTCATCCTGCATATGGGACGTACTTGGAACGCTCCGGCCGTCAATGTAATCGTCGGTTCCTTTATAATAGGTTCTTTTTCCAAATTCATTAATGCAGGTAATGGTGTAATATTTATTAAGAAACTTCTCTGCATATTTTTCAAACATGGCAATCTGTACCTTCCTTTTCTATGTTCTATATACTGATTGACATCCTGTTACCTTCAATTATAACGGGCAATCCAAGGTTGTCAAGACTACTTTGACACCTGTCTTTTAAAATGTTATACTTTAGTTACTGTTTACACAACATAATTTGCAAAAAGGGGAAAGGTTCGATTACATTTATGCAAACAAAAAACAAACTGATCTTTTTCATGATATTCGGCATCGCACTGGCGGCAGGAACAATTGCTCCGAAAGCGACCTGTCAGGCTGCCATTACCGGAAGTTCACAGGATATCTACTCTGAGTCGGATGACCCGGATGTAGTCAGTGATTACCTGAATGCAAATCCGGATGCGGAGAGTGAGTATATCTACACCTATTCCGCATCAGAGCTTCGGGATATGGCATGCATTATCTACTGTGAAGCCAGAGGGGAACCTTATGCCGGACAGGTAGCAGTCGGCATTGTTGTCATGAACCGGAAGGCATCCTCCCACTGGCCAAATACTATACACGAAGTCATCTACCAGAAAATGCAGTTCCAGCCTACAAGAAACGGTGCCATGGATAAAGCACTTGCGCAGTATGACGCAGGTGCCACTACTTCTTCCACCTGGCGTTCCTGTATCAATGCTGCAAAATCATCCTTGATGGGGCAGAAAAAAATCACCTATTGTGGAAAAACGACAAATATGTCGAATTATCATTTCTTCGCCACATCCGTTCCGGGATACCGGCTTAAAATAGGAGCTCACTACTTTAAGTAGTGGCTCCTATAATAAATTTCTGTTCAAATTCCTCTCTCGGTATCGGTCTGCTAAAGTAGTATCCTTGTATCAGATCTGTATTTTTCTCCTGCACCAGACGGCAGCATTCCTCGGTCTCCACTCCTTCCACGCAGACACGGATGTCCAGGGAATGACTTAGATCAATCAGATGGGAGATAATGTTACGGTCATATTGGCTGTTGGTACTCTGGCTTACGAAATTATGATCTAATTTTACCCAGTCTGCAGGCAGCTGCCGGAGAATCTCAATGGATGCATATCCCGTTCCAAAATCGTCAAAAGCAATCTGGACACCCTCTTCCTTCAGCTTCGTGAAAGTATCCCGTAATTTTTGAAAGTTCTTAATCGCACAGCTTTCTGTCAGTTCAAGCACAAGACTGCCCGATTCTAATTCCTGGCGTCTTAGTTCTTCCAGAACATAATCTGCAAATTGTGCTTCCTCAAGCTGCAGGTAAGAAATATTCACATTGATATTCAGATCCGGAATGATTTTTTTCCATTCTTTTGCCTGGGCAATCGCAGTCCGAAGCACCCATTTCCCAACTTCACGAATGAGCCCGGTATCCTCAAGAATCGGAATAAACGTATCCGGATATGTATTTGGATAACTTTCATCCTGCCACCGAAGCAGTGCTTCACAGCTCAAAAGTCTATGGTCATCCGAAGCAGATACAATCGGCTGATAGAAAATGGTAAAGCCTTTGTATTCGGTCTCTACACTGTCTTCCAGTGCATCGACCAGTCTCATCCGGTACAGCACATCTTCTTTCAGTTTGTCCGAAAATGGAACAAGCACTCCCCTGTTTTCCCGCTTCTTTGCCACATCCATGGCAAATTCCAGATTGCTGTCCAGTGTAGCGATGTCTTCTCCGTCCTGTGGGTATGTTACCATAGCGCCACAGATTGTCAGGGAGACACTCTGCTTTTCCGAAATCATAATTCTGGAAGCTTTGCGTTTCATCTCCTCAAATACCGCCTGCATCTGGCTTTTCCCTGCTCCCGGGTAGATCACAAGAAAATGATCTCCCTCTGCACGGTATAAGGTAGCAGACTCATGACAGCACTGTTCAAAGTTCCGGGAAACTATCTTTAGTATCTCATTTCCTACAATATAGGAGAACTTTTTATTAATCTGCTTAAAATTCGCCAGATCCAGCTTCATGATGCTTGTATATCTTTTCCGCTGGATCAGGGACTGCTCATCCATCCTTGCTGCACCCAGATCCCTAAGACTGGTCACCGAATCGAGCATCTCATTCTGCATCAGTCTGGAATAAGTTCCAAACAAATATCTGGGCTTTCCGTTCTCCCAGTTCTCCACATGTCCTCTCAAGGACATCCAGATGTATTCCAGCCTTCTGGTACGAATACGTGACCGGCAGTGAAAGGAATCTTTCAGTCCGTTTTTCAACATCTCAAATTCCCGGTTCTGTTCTTTCCTGTCATCTACATGCACCACACCGCTCCAGGCTTTGAGCCCACTCTCCGAGTGCCAGGACGGTATATCAAAATCCCGTACGGTATTAGCAGACCAGATCATCTCATCTTTATCAAAAGAATAGATAAAAAAATAATCATTGCTGTCACATGCAATGGAATCAAACATCTTTTTCTGGCTATCATCCAGCCAATCCATCAAAACACCTCCTCGTCCATCATTCCTTTTCTATCCATTATAACATATTTAGCGGGCAACTTTTCCATTTTTTTGTCAATTAATAAGCCAGTTATTCTTCTTTTTATCGATTCACTATCTATTATTGTCCATTTTTTTACTTCCACAATTTCTCCATATTTTTTTAACAGTTTGAACACATTTTCATGCTATGATGGCTTCATGAGGATAGGAAATATCCTCTACTCCCACCCTATTATTCATAATAAAAGAGGTGTCCTCCCAGGGCACCTCTTTTATTTATTACACGAATTGCTCCGTTGCTACGCAAGTCTATGCTACGCTCCGGTCTTTTCACCAGTAACAGTTCAGCCGTGACGAGTGCACAGCCGCCGGAAGCACGCCGAATATCAGGTACCATGAAATATCCCTTTGAACACGTCGGCACTTGGTTTTGCGTTTTTTGCAAAACCTTAGTACCGCTTACGTGTTCAATGAAGCGAAAGCGGGTATTTCATGCTACC
>JAQXIP010000033.1 GCA_029007845.1 Clostridiales bacterium | reverse complement strand
CCTGCACTTCTTTATGTATCTTTTTTATCACGACCAGTTTTTCCAGACGTTTGTGATAGGCCTTATATACAGCGCCCCCGCCGCCGGAACCGATCTTCTCCTGAATCTCATAGGTTCGTTCTAAGTTTGAAATCATCTTTGTTCACCTGGTTTCATAGCTTTTGTGTATAATTCCTTCAGGCAATCATCGATTACCAGCCGTCTTCTCCTTCACCCCAAAATCCACTGCGAACTGAAGACCAATCGAAGCCAAAGTATTGAGATCCCTTTTCTTCTTCCCATATGTAATAATAATTATTAACAGGATCCTTTTCAAATCCTTTTTTCGTAAGCCGACCATTTTTGTAATATAAATTAAATGTACCAGATTCCTGTTTTCCAGATTTTGGATCTGGCCATGACACATAATACTTTATCTTTCCGTCAAGTAATCCCTTTTTAAAATTTCCTTTTGCAGACTGTACATCAGAACCAGAGTATCCCCACATCTCCCCTTTTCCATCTGCAAGACTGTTTTTCCATTCTCCAATATAATAACTGTATTTTTGGCTTGAAATAGCACACACGGATGCTCCAGTTCCATTTGCCTCTCCGTCTTTCCACTCTCCATAGTAGATAACCGAGCCTCCCTCATAGCTAGAGGCATACCCCAACCCAGTCACATTGTCCGCTGCCACAAACTCCTTCCCATTATAGGCGAATTCTTTCATCTTATCGGCCATATCCTGGCTGATGAGAAAGTCCTTCTGCTTTTTAGCCCCTTCATAATCTTTTGCTGCCATACAGTCATACACAGCCTGTAGTTTTTTCATTTCCTCCTCCGTCAGATCCGGTCCCGGCAGATTCAGGGTGTAGTGGAACACTGCCACTTCTCCATAGGTGGCCTGCTCTCCCGTTCCTTCTGCTACCGCCTTAATCGTGTTCTCCCCATTCGTAAGTGGGATGGCTTTCGTATAGACTTCCGACTTGGCGGTTGGCTCGCTTCCATCTGTGGTGTAATAGATTTTCTTGCCTGCGGAGGACAGTTCTACTGTCTTTTTCTCTTCATAAGTGCCTTCTTCCAGTGATGAAGTCACTTCCGGACTCCAGCGATCTATCTGTTCCTTCAGCAGTTCGGATGCTGTAATGAGAAAGCCCTGGCGGATCTTTGCCACGGCTTCTTCAAACCGCTTTAACTCTTCCAGAAGTTCTGCTTCCCGCAGGAAGACATGATCCAGTCCGTCCAGGATCTCCTGCTCCTGTTCCTTGACTTCTACACCTACCAGTACACCTCTCTCCAGTGTCTCCACTGCTTTCTCCTTCTGGTTCCGGGCTACATACACTTCTGCCAGCCCAAGATATGCGTCCATGTTTCTTGGATCCAGACGGATGGCTTCCTCGAATGCCACCACTGCATCCTCATATTTCAGTGATTCCACATATTTCTGCGCTGTTCCCACTTTCCTCTCCGCACGTTTTTCCTTGGAGAATCCCGTCACCCCGATTCCTCCCAGGACAACTGACACGATCAGTACCAGTATAAAAAATGCAATGATGACTTTCTTTGATTTCCATATACTTTTTTTCATCTGTTGTTCCATCTGCTCTCCCACCATTCTATTCATTCTTGTCTGCGCTATCTAATGAATGCTTCGCTCCGGTCGGCGCAGAGCAGACATCCACCGGATGTCTTGCGCCCCGCAATTCTATCTAATATAATTCCAGTTCCGTAATACAAGTATCCCGATATGCCTTTTTTCCATTTACTTTTTTACATTTATACACACTTAAAACCTCTATTTTGATTGAAGAAGTTAATACCGGTTCCTCAAATTGAACATCACACGGTGACAGATACTCATCATCCAGTGTCGTAACCATGGAACTGCCATCGGAAAAGGTAAATCGTACTTTCTTAATCCGGTTATTCCGATAGTACAGCTCCTTATTTTTATAATATCCATTTGAAATCAGCAGACCATTTACCTCTGTTTCCTTTTTCAGCCACACCGTCAGGTACTCTCCGATTCCATCTCCTTTTACCCCTTCCGTCCATGACGTCCGGTTATCTCCATCCCACACATTGTCTGCTATATAGGTACACCAGAGTTTCTTGCTGTCATACATGCCCTTTCGTTCGGAGGAAGCCGTAACATAATCAATCTCCGGCCGTGCATAATACTGCCGCGGTTTCTCAGCATAATAACTGTCCTCTGCTTCCCCTTCATATTTATCTGACAGAAACTGTAATTTGATATCACTATATGTATTCTGGGCCGTCTCAAAGGTCAGGGAACACTGTTCCTGTTGCAGCTGGAATATCTCATAGTAGATATTCTGCAAATCATCCATAGAATATATCGTATACAGACTTCCCCCGCTTACATCTGCGATTTGCTGCATATCCTCCACATAGACGGTTTCATCATCTAACGTGGTAATGATATAGATTGGAATCTTATACGACTCTGCCATCGCTAAGATCTCTGAATACTCTGTTACACTCTGATTGTCTTCTCCATCTGTAAAAGCCAGTATATATTTTTGCCCCGTCTCATAAAGCGCATGGTTTAATGTATTATTCAGGGTATCATAAAAAGCAGTTCCTCCACTGGCCTGCAGGTCATACAGATAACTGCTAAAATCCGAGAAATCAGATGTATAATCCAGCCATTCATGCTGCGTATTGCTAAATGCGGTCAGTGCCACCTGATAGTTGCCATCCTGCTGCATTTGATTAATCAGTGCATCCGCCGCATCACATTCTGTTTCCAGACTTCCCTCCATGCTGCCACTAATATCCATAACAAATGCAACTGATTTTTCTTTTACATCCTTCCTTCCATAATACTGCACCGAAGAAGCTGCTTTTCTCCAGTCTTGTTCACTTCCATTATTTTTTTCAAAAACAGACAACTGGGATGCATCAATCGTATCAATCAATTGTCCATCTAAATCTTTTACCGAAAAATATACTGTAACTTTTGGAAAGTCCACTGTGTCAATGGCCGTAATATCAATATTAGCCCTTTGTCTTGGAATCTCTGGCACCTTCGTCTCCGGTGCTGGCGTTGGCGCCTCTGTTTCATTCTGACTGTTCTGACTATTCTGGGAATTGTCAGGAACTTTGACCGGAAGCCGGGATGATACCTGCGCACCTGTGTCCTTCACATCCGGCTCTCTCAACACAAAATAATAGATTCCGGCAAAACCTGCACATGCAGCCAGAAGCGTAATCAGACATGCCAAAATAATCTTTGCAAACCCTTCCCGCGCTTTTGCCGGTTCCTGACCTGTGTATTCTGTTTTGCTATCCTGTTGTGATTCTGAGGTTTCTGTTATTAATTTCTGGCCACACTGAGGGCAGAAATTGATTCCTGGTTTACATTCTGTTCCACAATTTGTACAATACATATCATTTCCTCTTCTAATGTCTGCTTTTGCTTTTGTCTAAAGTACATGGATTCGTTAAATAATCGGTCTGACACTGCTGATGAGCCATTTTCCCCCGATTTTCTCCATCGTTACATATCCGGAGAGGACGGTATCCTTACCCTCCAGGGTTAATTCAATCTTCATCGTTACCGTATCCCCATCCGGTTCTTTCTCAATCGTTTTCAGATGAACCGGGGGGATCTCATCACCCAATGTTGTCAGCCGGCTGAATAAAGGCAATGAATCAAGATACCTGGAGATTGGCAGACTGGTCAGATCCTCCGCCTTTTTTTCATACTCCGCGAATTGTTCCTGTATGTTTGGGGTAAAACAAGATACAAACTTCTGCACATTTCTGTCATTCAATGACTGTTCCACTTGCCTCAGTGTTTTTTCCGGTGTGGAACGCATACTATATAACCCCAATGCCACAATCACGGCAACTATAAGAATCATTCCGAATCCGATTACCATCTTTTTGCGCATCTTTTGTTCATTCCCTTCTTTCGCTTCTGTATGCCTGTCTCTTAGCTTTCCTTGTCATCAATAATGGTCAGTCTCAGATCAAGACGCCCAAACCCGATGATATCACCATCCGCTAAAAGCATGTCCTCTTCTACTTTATTATTATTCAGATAAGTACAGTTGGTCCCACCCAGATCAGTAAGATACAGCTGGTCATCCTCTGTGTAGATACGGCATTGTCTGGAAGATACGGTATTATCATAGTCTAATACAATATCGCATAATTCCCTCTTTCTTCCAATGACGATGCAACCATCTACTACCTTTTCATATACCTTTCCACCATTTTTCTCATCCAGCAGCCGTATGATCGGGTGATACACTTTTTCAACCCTTTCGCGGTCAAAAAATACCGTTTTTTCATAGTTATCGTATTCTTGATATTCCTGATTTTCTCGATTTTCTTGATTTTGCTCCGGTATCTTGTTCATTCCGATAATTTCAGTTGGCTCCATTTCTTCTGATGAATTGGACAGTTTCTTTTTTCTAAAATCAAACATACTTTTTCCTCCGCTTTCCCGTTCCAACATCTCACTGTTTATCTACATTTCGCAGCGCAAGCGCACTGACCACTGCACATAGTACTGTGAAGAACAGAAGTATTACCCAGGAACGAACTAAATGGTCTAATTGATAGGTATAAAACTCTTCTGCTTTATGCTCCAGATTCGGAATGTCCTTCTGCATTTTTAATGTCAGGTCATTGAGATTTGCAATGGTTCCAAACCCTTCCATCGACCAGCGGCAATTCACGAACAGAGATATTTTCTTTTTGATTCCAGTCAGCTCAAATGCCAGCCCGGAAAACAGGATTTGCGGCATCAATAGCAGCGGTGCGACCGTCATGGCACGATCCGCATTCTGGAACAGGCTGGATACAACCAGACCTAATGAGGTTGCAGAAATTGCCGTTAAAAATGTTGTAATCAGCATTTTTATGAAGGTGTGAGGAGCGGTTCCATATTCCGGAACCCCGACTAATGCAGTAAATACCCCTAACAGAAGCAGGGACTGAATCAGACAGAGCATTCCTAATACCACATATTTTGAAGAGATATAGGAGGATATCTTTAATCCGGTCAGGTGCTCTCTTCTTAGGATTACCCTTTCTTTACATACCTCCTGGATGGAGTTCAGGATTCCAACCCAGAATGCACAGCAGGATAAGGCAAACAACAGGGATTTCGTTATCTCATATTGTTTGAACACATTTCCATCCGACACAAGCTTTAACAGGACGGCAAGCAGCGGTGCCTGGCAAAGCAGAAGCAGCATCCGTTGCTTATCATTTAACAGAAGACTGAGGTAGCGCCTGCTTAAGATGGCAGTCTGTCTGATGACACTCTGTTTTTTCCTTTTCTTCCCGGATGCCTTACGGGAGGTTCCTTCCTTCTTAGGAGGATTACAGTATTCCGACCGGGCATAGGCACTGCTCCACTTATCCGGCTCATCAGTCACCATATTATAGATGTCTACAAAATCATCTACCCCAAAGAACTTCAAGGTATCTTCCGGTGAACCACAGAAACATAATTTCCCACCTTTTCCAAGAAAAATAATCTTGTCACACAGATGAAGGTTCAAGGTATTATGTGTCACAAGGATCACTGTCTTTCCAGATTTTGCCATATTTTTAAGGGATTTCATCAGGTTCCGTTCCGTACCGGGATCCAGTCCGGAAGTCGGCTCATCCAGATAGAAAAGATTCGGATCTGAAAGAAGTTCTACTGCGATACTGGCCCGCTTCTTTTGTCCACCGCTCAAAGAACGTATCATAAAATCTTCTCTGCCGGACAATTCTACCAGATCAATCACTTCCTGAACCCGCTTTTTTCTCTCGGAAGGTGTGGTATCCTTTGGCATACGGAGCTGTGCAGAATAATCCAGCATACTGGAAAGTGTCAGATTATCATACACAATGTCCTGCTGTGGCACATATCCGATGAGACTCTTTAATGCCTCATAATTACGGTATAAATCCACTTCATTCACAAGAACCGTCCCGGAAGTTGCCCGGTTATTTCCGCTGATCTCATTCATAAAGGTCGTTTTTCCGGCACCGGAGCCTCCGATAATGGCAACAAATTCGCACGGATGAATGGTAAGGCTGATGTGATCCGAGATATTCAACGGTCCATCCTTTGTTTTCACGGTTTTTACGAGATCCAGTGCATCAACACGGATTCCTCCCTTGTTGCACTGGTAACGAATCTGGTTCGATGTAAATACCAGTTTGGAATTCGTAATGACAATCAGATCTTTTTCCTTCAGCTTCTGCTTTTTCTCCAAAACACTTCCATTCACGATAATCCCATTGGTGCTGTCATGATCGCAGAGATAGTATCCATCCTCCTCCTTGCGGATAATGGCATGGATACTTGATACACTTACATGATCCAGACAAATGTCGCAGGAGGGATTTCTTCCAATCGTGATCTGTTCTTTTCCATCCAGAGAACAGCTCAGCCATCCGGCTTGAGACTGTGCCACCGTAAAAAGCATAGATACCCCTTTCACGGTTGGATTGGTTACATCGTCAATCCGCAGCATGTCCCCATCTTTTATAATATGTTTTGTAACTTTTTTTCCATCGAGGTAGATTCCATTCGTACTATTATCATCATACAGAACATACTTTCCTTTCTCGATGGCAAGATACCCATGAAAATTGGATACAAAGGAAGACTGAATCTGAATGTCATTTGCTTTATTTCTTCCAAAGGTGATCCGTTTTCCTCTATGGCGCAATTCACCTAATTCATATTTTACCGGCTCTTTCTCTCCGTCGAACACGGTCAATACCAGTTCTTCTACCGAATATGACTGCTCCTGGCTTTGAAAAAATTGGGTTTTTTCTTCCATCACGTTCATGCTCTCCTATTCTTTTCTTATGTCATCTATAACAATCCACAGATCTCCGAATCATGAAGATCAATTTCATTCAGTATCCACTTCAAATAATTACTGATACTTTCGCTTAACGCCTGCTGTTCTTCACTATCCTCACTTTCCGTACAGCTTCGTTCAGTCCAGTATTCGTTTATAATATCCTCACATTGTTTTTGAAGTTCCGGATTGTTCACATAATTTTTCAGTGCTATCGCATTTTCAAATGCAAAATCGGGATTGTTCAGATAAGCATTTTCCACTGCATATAAAACTGCACATTCCACTTTGTCTTTTGAACAGATTGGCTCCATATATGCTAACGCCAGCATGTCGTTCAACTGTTGCAATGACATATTCAAGTGCAGTCCAAGCACAATGAGCTTCATTCTCTTCGGAACCTCTCCTTTATGCTTCAGGTTGGATAACATCTTCTCAAAGGACGCATTCAGCCCATGCTGCTGGATAAATTCATGGATATTATTGCTGTGTGCCTTAATAAAAGCTTCCAGATATTGCAGCAATTTTTTGTATGCCGTTTTATACACACCGCTGTACTTAAGGATAAACTGTTCAAATTCCTGTTCGGTTTCCCCCTCCAGCATTTCTTCCGCAAACACCTGTGTATCAATATCCTGTGTGGTTTCTCCAGCTGCTGAGGCATCCAGCTTTCTTTTGCATCGTTCCAAAAGATAATGATAATAATCGACCGGATCATATCCTGTATTCTTCTGAGGATGATTTAACGCAAAAATCGCCACCGCATCCCCCAGCACTTTCGGATTAAGCGCCGAATATTTTCCATACCGTTGAAGTAAATCATTCGCATTTGACAGAGACATATTCATTCCTAATGCAATCTTGATAAATACGTCCCTGTTCTGGGGAAGTGTTCCCTCATTGCACCATTTCTTCACCGTGTTCTTACTGCAATGACAGATTTTCCCCATCTGGGTATAATTAAGATGATTTTTCTCTACCAGCCGGTTAATAAAGTATTTCCAATCCTGATAGCAGTCGCTTTTCTGATCTAAAATACTCTTTAATTCATCAAGACTCTCACAGCGTCCAACTTCGTCATTTCCAATCTGTGTGTTTCCTGAACGTATGTACATTGCCACCCCCCCCTCTCTTTTTTCTTTGTTTTTACCATTATTAGCAGTGGTATGGTTTACGTAGTTTTCTTACATATTCCCAAAATAACTATCAGATAGTTTATATCATACCATATGTTTCTCTTGTTTTTTTCACAAATTGACCTTTTTGAATGGAGGAAGTAGAACTTGGATGGGAGTGGTAATGTAAAGCAAGATACGGTTCCGTAAAAGAAGATTTGAAAAAAAGAAAAAGAGGATACTGAAGTATCCTCTTTTTCAAGGGAGATATAAAAATATATATCAATTACATTCCATTTTCCCCGCAAGATGCCTGCATTTCCAACTACTAATGTTAATACAATCAAGATTGCCGGTATTGTTTTTTAGAAATTTCCTCATTTTCCTTTCTGTTTTATATGTTGTAATTTCTTTTGGAGAATCTTCTTTATTGCTCGAACCAGGTTAAAAGCCGTACCCGTTTCTTTGTTTTTAAATTGTAACTATACAATTCGACATTATATATGTGATTATTTTTATCTGTATATGTTTTATTCCACCATTGTCTAGACGCAATAACATAATTGCCATATATTCGCCATTCTAGAGATTGTTCATATAATTTCATGATACATTTTTTCTTTCCACTTTTTATAGAAATACTATAAAGTTTTACTTTGGAATCATTTCCTGCCACTATATAAACTTTGTCATTCTTTATATCTACAATTCCATCTTCAGATAAATTTTTAAAAGCACATAACTTTTTTGTCTTTTTTGTCATAAAGGATTTCTTATAAAGTTTATTTTGGTCAATCCAATACAAGCAATCGTCGTAAATAATACTATTCCACCACTCATAATCTTTTTGCAATTTCTTCCTATTTTTTCCCTTTGTATCCATAGAGTACAATATATTTTCTTGCTCATTACTTGTGAAATAATATATTTTATTATTTTCCACTGCTGTCAGATGCATATTTTTCCCTTTGAATGTACTCTTTTTTCCTGTTTTCAAATTAAGTATTCCGATTTTTCCAATATCAATATCCGTTCTATATCCATACTGGTCATAATCATTCTTTGTTTTTTGGTAATAAAGCATGTCATTTCGTATCATACATCTATTGGAACGACAAATTGTTTTAAATCCAGTTCCATTTAACTTTACTTTGCATAACCATGAATTCTCTTCCATGGAACAACCATTTCCACCACCATCTTTATCCCAGATAAAATAAATCCACTTTCCATAATGGCTCAAGCAACCAATACTACCTGATTTCTTTAATATTCTTTGGGTTTTTGTTGCTTTTTTATTTATCTTATAAATTCCTTCTCTGGGTTCAAGATTTACTGTATAGTAAATCTCATCTCCAATTTTAATACTACATCCTCTTCCAAAAGATTGTTGCATATCTACAACCGAATTTCCATTCTTATCTACGGTATTACTTTCCTTTGCCATAACAGGATTACTAAATGAAACTGACATCATAACTGCCAGAACAAATGCCAGAATATGTTTGATTGATTTTCTCATGTATTTTTTCCTCCAGCCTTACACATACTTTCACATAATATGTCTGTCCTTTTTTTCAATCCTCCTATGATTTCTGTTTTATTTTCTACTAAAGTACTCCCGACACCACTATATTTTTTCACTTTTTTCTGACTCCCTTCAACCAAAAAACTGCAAACTCCCCACTTTACAAAACATTTGTTTTTGTTCCGTGGGAAGTTTGATTCTGATAGATTTTTCTATTCTTCCCATTTATCTTTCAACCAACTTGGTCGTGCTGATATCATATCATAATAATGATTTACCGGTATAATCTCTTTATTTTTCATTTTAAATACTTCCCATACTACACCGGAACGATTTTCCGGAACACTAAATACCTTTGGTTCCTGCCCGTGGGTATATACTGTAACCGTTGCATTGGAATAGGACATTGCATCGCTCTGATAATCATTATCCGAATAATGTGTATAATCAACCACATAATAACGGTATACATCATTATTTACCTGATGTAAGGTAACCGTTTCCGGTCCTTCTCCGTCCATATCATCTATATCTAACAAATCACCATTCGGATGTTCTTCCTTATTTCCATACCAGATATGATATGGATTTTCATCTTCTGAATATCCTTCACCATTTCCAGGTAAAAACATGTGTGAATCCAAATCATCCGGATAATCTCCCCATTCTAATACCACACGTACCTCATCTTCCTCTAACTTTGGACAGATTAGAATCCTTACAACTTCCTCATTACTGTAACAGATATTCCGATATGTATTTTCGTAATCCACACCGCCAATTTCCAAAGTATAATTTCCCGGCTCCAAGGCCTGGATATAACTATCTTCTTCAAAGAACATGTTTGCTTTTCTATATACTTCTCCGGAAAAGTTATTAATTCCTCGTCGAATTTTCACTGGCGTTTCTTCTCCTGCACGGTCATAACCGGTAGCATCCTTCAAAAATAAACATACTTCCCGTTCTGAGGATTCCCTGTCACAAAGATAAATGTCTCCCTGTGAAATATCCACTGACTGAATATTGCTGTCAATTCTATAGTAGGTCTCTGTTACATATCCGTCTTTTTCCATTTCCAAACGGTATCTTCTGCTTTCTTCACTTGGAATATAAAATACATAATGTCCACTTTCATCTGTTGTTGTTTCCCACAACTTCTGATTACTGCTATCCAAAAACAACCTTACATTTACTCCTTCTAAACCGGCAGCTTCTTCCACATACTCTTCATCGGTATCCTGCATTTTATTGTTCCATACCGTACCTTCTAAAATATTTACCGGTTTTGTAATCTTAATAGCTGCCAATACATCGTAAGCCTGCTGCAACATTGCTTGCCCTTTTTGGAAATATTCCGTTTCTATTCCATCTTCATCATCGATCAGGAACTTAATGGCGGCTCCACTGACTGCTTTTTGTTTCTTTGCAACCTTCTTCATCTCTTCCTTCTCGCTCGAAGAAATCATCCAATACCAGGTTGCTCCTGTAGACTGTTCCGCCATATTTGTTATTTCTGTCTGGGAAGTTGTATAGTTATCCTGCACTCCGTCTACAATGCTGCGTAAACGCACAAAAGAATCATCCTTATAATAATAACGTTCACCGTTTTCTTTCGATGTGGCATAAGTTGGCAAGAAGTCTGTTTTTTTATGATGAGAAAAGACAAAGCTTACCTTTTGTTCTTCCGTGTAATAATAATCTGTCTGCTGATTTGTTCCATCCTCAAAATCTTCAAAACTGCTGATTTTTATGATATTTCCAGTCCCGGTACTTCGATATACCCAAAATATTACATCCCGGTCACTATCCCCTAACTTTCTTGCCTCTACTGTACAGGGAATTTCCGGATATTTTTCCGTAGGATTATCAATTCCATAGAACACAGAAGGATCCCAGTGTTTATCGTTTTCTTCTCTCAAAAGGGTATGCTCCGGCTGATTCTCTAATGTTACAAGATAAGCACTTCCATCTGTATTAAGTTTCTCAATCTGCTCCTCAAACGTCAGCGGAGTTGGTGTTGGTTCCACAGTATGCTCTAACATTTCTTCCTTTTTATCTACTATATTATTGCCGTCTTTATTTCCTATCCCGTCATTCTGCCCCCTGCTCGTTCCCTGTGCAAGGAAATATCCACCACACAAACAACTTACTGCCAGTAATACTGTTGCCACTCCTATGGCAGCTATTTTCTTTATATTCTTCTTTTTCGTAGTAACAGTGTCTTCTATTTGTGGCATGTTATTGCGTTGGATCACATCCTGAACAAGTGGTGAACCACATTTGGAACAAAAATTCTTTCCTTCCCCGTATTGGGTGTTACAGTTTGGACAGCGCATTTTTTCATTCTCCTTTGAGTTTTTTAATCATTATTATCTGAGCTGTTATTCCAATATCCATACATACACTTCTGTTTTTTGTTTATAAATCCACAAAATATACCACCTCCATTGCATACAATACATTTCTTACTTTTCCTTTGTAATATGTATAAACAGTCATCATATTTGATGATAATTCTATTTTCTTTGCACTCAACTTTTTTACAGCAGTCATAGCCGAATGAGGGATAGTCTAGCTACTTCCCTGTCTAAAAATCGTGGCTATTGTCACCATATACATCAGCTTGGAGGTTTTTCTGCATTCATCATACCATATAGTTCTCTTGTTTTTTTCACGAATTGACCTCTTTGAACAGAGAGTAGAGTCAGTATCTACTGATTGATAACCTATCAACCCCAGCCGGGCACTTCCTTAAACCGCTTAGTCCTGTTATCCCAGTCATAGTTGCAGTTCATTTTCATCCCTTCTTTTTTCCAATTTTCATCCCTTCTTTTTTCCATTTTTATAAAAATGTCCTGTTCTTCCTCTCCTTAGGTTCATGATCTCTCGGAATCTTGAGTAATCATGTCGGTAGGATCCTGGCATCGTACTTTGAAAAGTAAATATTACGTGTGGAAAGAATATGAATGGTCAATTTGTGAAAAAAAAAGAAAATTAATATGATAATATACCAAAAAAGAAAAAAGGAGGGTAAGAAAACACCATTTTAACAAAACTACAAAAGGAAAATATTTTAATAAAAAAAGGAGGACATGGTATGAAAAAAGTAATCAGGGCAAAAAGCTGTCTGTTAGCATTATCGATTCTTGGCATTAGTATGAGTGCTACAGCTCTTCTGTATCAGGTACCTACCGTATATGCAGAAGAAATCACAACTGAAACCACTCCAGAGACAGAACCGGAGCAGCCGGACCCAGACAGTGAGGATACCCCAACAGAAGAAATCAAATTAAATAAGCAGACCGCTTCCGTAAAAATTGGGAAAAGTGTGAAATTATCCTTGCAGGGTACGGATGCAAAAGTGAAGTGGAGCAGTGGAAATAAAAAGATTGCTACGGTATCAGAAAATGGTGTTGTAAAAGGAAAATGTGAAGGATCAACGAAGATCAAAGCAACCGCCGATGGAGAAACTTATATTTGTCAGATTACCGTCACCTCAAATCTAACAAGTGACCAGCAAAAATTGCTAAAATCTGTAGAAAAAGCATTTAAGGATGAGGATTATTATAAATTGTCATCGCTTGCACAAAGAAAATCTACGATACAAATGGTTAAAAAGATGAAAGGAACCCGGTACATCTATTACACAAATGATAAAAAAACAAAAGCAGTTATGCTGTGTAAGCCGACGAATAAAGATCAAGATGTCCTGTTCTATTATGGAAATGTAAAGTATGATGAGCGGAGCGGTAAAGGGCTATTCTTTCTAGGGTTAAAAGAAAATGGAAGCTTAGGATACCGTACTGTAAAGGGAACATTCAGTGAGGACAATTTGAATGGGAAAATCGTAATACAAACAGCAAATCCCGACGGTTTTTATTTTGATATGACAGGAAAAGCCAAAAATGGTGTTATGGATGGAAAGGTAGCAATTCAATATAGCATACCTTGGTATGACGAAAACGGAGTTGAAGCCGAATTACGGAAAGTAACACTCTATGCGAAATGTAAGAATGGTTATTTTCAAAAAGCATCTATGCCAAAAAGTAAGGGATGGCAGAAATTTTTTGCCGAAGAAGGCGGTTATTCGAAATGGTATAAGAGTCAGAAGAAAGGAAATAAAAAGACATGGGAAATTGTGGCCTATGGCAGCGAAAAAAACGTAAATATGATAGGTTATAGATTTTGGTTTTTTGTGAAAACAGATGCGCGTTTCGAATATAGATGATTTGTCGGTTTTTCCTCCTCTTAAAGTACATGATCTATCGGAGGCTTGAGTGATTATGCCGGCGGAAGCTTTATAAATAAAGGCGTAGAGATTCCGATAGATTATTTTATTAGAAAGGAAGTCACAATGAAAAAATGTTTGTAGATACCTTACCTATGAGTAATTGAAACAAGAAAGGGGCAAAAAAAATGAATAATTTAAAACTAAGAAAAGTAACACATGTGATGATATGTTTAGCACTTGCAATGGCAATGTTTGTAGCAATGATGCCATGCACTGTAGCTGAAGCGGTTAAGGTACAGAATGATCCAGTTCAGGTTAATAATGATGTAAACCGTTATGTCAAACTGAACAAGAAAAGCGTGAGTATTGAGGCTGGAGATAGCTATATGCTCAAGCTGGGCAACGTAAGTGGGAAGAACGTAAAGTGGAAATCATCTAAGAAGTCAGTAGCCACTGTAAAGAACGGTAAAGTAACAGCTAAGAAAGTAGGTAAAGCAACTATAATTGCAACATACAAGAAGAAAACCTACAAATGTAAAGTTACTGTAGTAGAATCACAAAGTAGTGCAGTACTAGAACAGGTTAAGAAATTTGAAAAGGTAGCTAAAACAAACAACAGAGAAGGTTTTACAGAGTTGTTTAGTGACACTGATTCAGATTTACTAAGTGATGTGAGTATGGCATATAGGAGTATGGAAAGAACATACTTTAAAGATGCTGACTACGGTGAAGATGATAAAGCAAGTTTTGAGTATTTACAGTCTAACATTAAGGTATCAGCTTCAAAGCCAAGTATAAAAGGTGATAAGGCAGTAGTGAAATTAACAGTAACATATCCGAATCCAACAGCTTCTAAGGACAGGGTTGAGGCGAAATTGAAAGCAATTGATTTATCAAAAGTACATCCAGAATATGGAAGTAGCGTTGAGAACTGGTGTGTTTATGACTTAGCATATTACTGTAAAGAAGATTCAATGAAAGGTGCATTTAAACTTGATGCAAAACAATATAAGAAAGATGTGAAGTCCAGGACGGCAAAAACAACAATCAGTATGTGTTACATTAAAAAAGATGGGAAATGGCTTATTGATCCATCTGAAACACTGAAAAAAGATAAGAATGCAACTGATAAACTGAAGCTTGTATTAAATGGTGTAACAGTTAGAAATTCAGAAAAAGCATTCAGTGACTATGAGAAGACAGTACCAGAAAATTTATGGATATTCTAAATAGAATATTGAAAACGACAGCAAGGATATGTCAATGACTTATTTCTGAAGCTGAGCATCCATAGTTAGGGCATCGACCATGATTTTGTCGATGATACGCGGATTTCCTGTACATATCCGTGAAATGCTGACAGCGGAAAGACAGATTTATTCTATGTGATACATGTTTGGATTCAGACTTTTAGCAAAACACGCGGTATGGCCGTAAAAACGCCAATACTGCGTGTTTCTTTCAGTATAATTAACCGAGCGGGCATCTCCTTAAAGTCATTGGAACAAAATAGCAAAGGAAAATGAGGAACTTTGTAAAGAGAATCAGCTTCTTAAGGATGACAACGCCCGCTTAAAAAGCATCATCAATAATAATAGTTCCAACACCTCCCTTCCTCCTTCAACAGACCAGAAAGGTGGAAAGCCTGAACAAATGTCATGATGCTGGGGTCAAAAGCCCCTCTATAGTACCTTGAATATTTAATATTTCCTGTAATCATTGTTGCATTTCTCTATTTCCCATGTTACAATTCCTTTAAGCAATGAATCAGAAATCAGCTTTTTCTTTTTTATCTTTTTCGTTAATCATTAACGGTCTTACGAATTCAGACTCCTTGCTTACAATCCATTTCACAATTAAAAAGCAGGGAGAGCAGATGACAGCATATTCTTCCTGTAGTACTTACGAAAGGAAGAATGTATGATGAATTACGATGAATACGGCAGTATACTGCCG
>JAQXIP010000032.1 GCA_029007845.1 Clostridiales bacterium | reverse complement strand
TGTATTATGAAATACTTTTTGAACACGTCGGCACTTGGTTTTGCGCATGCAAAACCTTAGTACCGTTACGTGTTCAAATAGCGAAAGCGGGTATTTCATAATACATCGCATCCCCTGCACGTCCCGGCATACCGCCTGATTTGCATGTGCGAAGTTTGAGTTTCTTATAGTATGACCATGGCCGGGAGAAAAATATGCACAACTGACCCTGTTATGCCTGAGCGGATGAAAAAATATGAAACAGCCCTTCTGTTGGAATGTGCTCAAAGGTCATCGTTTTACCTGTGATCGGATGGGTAAACGTCAGATGCCAGGCAAAAAGACCGATTTCTCCGGGTTTACAGGAGGGTAGATTGCCATTATCAGAAAAGCCGTATTTCACATCCCCAAGTAATGGGGCGAAATGGTGGGAAAGCTGGGTGCGGATCTGGTGATGCCGTCCGGTTTCCAGATGAATGTCCAGTAACGAAAGAGGAAGATCCGGGTGAACCTGCTCTAGTTTGTAAGAAAGCACCGCCTCCCTGGCATCCTTTGTGCCAGCTGGGACAATTTTGCTTAAGTTCGTTTCCGGGTCAGATAACAGATGGTCTTTTAATGTCCCGGAAAGGGGAAATTGTGCCGGAAAAGAGCATGTGACAATGGCTTTGTAGTTTTTAGAAAACTGGTGCTTCTTTAACTGCCCGCACAGACCGGCAGCAGCCTCACGGGATTTGGCATAGACCATAATGCCGCCTACCGGCTGATCTAAGCGGTGTACTACGGCAATATAAGGCGGTTTCATCTGCTGGCGGGAGGATCTGTCTGACGGACGGACGCATTGGCTTTGCTGCCTGCGCACAAGCATTGTTTTTAGCTGGCCTGCCAGATCTGGAACGCGGGAACGTCCGGACTGGGACGGGATGCCTGCCGGTTTCAGACAGACAATCAGATGGGTGTCTTCGTATAAAATCTCCGGTGTTTTCATAATGAGGCTCCTTTACACATATCTGGTTACGTTGTTCCACGGCATCTTGGATATCATTAGTAACAGTTCAGCCCACGCCATTCGCAAAGCCGCACCTTCGGTGCTTTCTCGCTGCTATGCAGCTAACTTTGCTCATAATCTGGCGCTCAGCTCATAACCTGTGTGACAGGCGAATTCATGCAAGCATAATTCGCCTGTCATACAGGTTACGGCTGAACTGTTACTATCATTATATCAGATTTTTCGGTTTTTCTTAACATTTTTCGGAATATATGTTAGAATGAATTTGCGTTGACAGAATAATATAGGGAGGATGCCATGCAGGATCAAAATTGGAATTATAATTCAAATGGAAACCAAAACGGAAATCAATTCGGAGTCCCAAATGGGAATCAATACGGAAATCAGCCGCAGAATCAATACCAGCCGCAGAATTCGCAGCCGTATGGACAGGGATATCCGGGACAGCCATCGAATCAGTACTATAATAATGGTTACAATTATAACCAGAAAAGAGAAAGTACCGGAATTTGTGTAGCATCCATGGTGCTTGGACTTATCGGTATCATTGCCTGGATTCTTCCTCTTGTGGGATATCCGGTACTGATTACCGGGCTTGTTCTTGGAATAAAAGGATTGGAAAGAAAAGCTGGAAAAGGAATGGCGGTTGCCGGGATTGTTTTGTGTTGTGTGTTCCTTGTGTTTACATTGATTAACAGTATAGCAGGCGCCATGAAAGCGGTGAACGGTTCGATCGGAGGCGGTCACTCCGCAGGCTTCACATCGATTCAGCAGATGGTATATCTGCTGTCGGTATATCTCTAAGGATACAAGAATAAAAAGGGCGGAGCAATCCGCAGGAATCTAGGGCTCTTTGCCCCCCCAGCATCAGACTATGAAAGAAAAAGGAGAATAAAGTATTATGGCACAGGATAAAAAATTAGTTGAGGCAATTACTTCCATGGAGGATGATTTTGCCCAGTGGTATACAGACGTTGTCCGGAAGGCAGAGTTATGTGAATATTCCAGCATAAAAGGCTGCATGATTTTTCTGCCAAATGGATATGCAATCTGGGAAAATATTCAAAAAGAGCTGGATCGCCGGTTTAAAGAAACGGGTGTGGAAAATGTATACATGCCAATGTTTATCCCGGAAGGGCTTCTGGAAAAAGAAAAAGACCATGTAGAAGGATTTGCTCCGGAAGTTGCCTGGGTTACTCATGGCGGAAAGGATCAGCTTACAGAACGGATGGCGGTAAGACCGACTTCCGAGACGTTATTCTGTGATCTGTACGCCAATATTGTCCATTCTTACCGGGATCTTCCAAAAGTATATAATCAGTGGTGCTCGGTTGTACGCTGGGAGAAGACAACCCGTCCATTTCTCCGCACTACGGAATTTTTGTGGCAGGAGGGTCATACGGCACATGCCACAGCAGAGGAAGCCGAAGAGCGCACAATCCAGATGTTGAACCTATATGCAGATTTTTGTGAAGAAGTGCTGGCAATTCCAATGATTAAAGGACGTAAAACGGATAAGGAAAAATTTGCTGGTGCAGAGGCAACTTATACGATTGAGGCATTAATGCATGACGGAAAAGCGCTGCAGTCCGGTACAAGCCATAACTTTGGAGATGGTTTTGCAAAAGCATTTGGAATCCAGTATACCGATAAGGATAATCAGTTAAAATATGTTCATCAGACTTCCTGGGGGATGACCACCCGCCTGATTGGTGCGGTCATTATGGTGCATGGCGATGACTCCGGTCTGGTGCTTCCACCGAAGATTGCCCCAACCCAGGTTGCCATTATTCCGATTGCACAGCATAAGGAAGGGGTTCTTGAGAAGGCAAATGCATTATATGAGAAGTTATCTAAGACTTATAAGGTGTCTTTGGATGATTCGGATAAAAAACCGGGATGGAAATTCAGTGAGCAGGAGATGAGAGGAATTCCTCTCCGGATTGAACTTGGACCAAAAGATATCGAGGCAAACCAGGCTGTAGTAGTCCGCCGTGATACCCGGGAAAAAATCCTGGTAAGTCTGGATGAGATTGATACAAAATTACAGGAGATCCTGGATACAATGCAGAAGGATATGCTGGAGAGGGCACGTGCCCACCGGGATGCCCATACAACAGAAGCTCTGACTTATGAAGAGTTCAAAGATGCGGTAGCAAATAAACCGGGATTTGTAAAAGCAATGTGGTGCGGCGATGTAGCCTGTGAAAACAAAATCAAAGAAGACACGACTGCTACTTCCCGCTGCATGCCATTTGAGCAGGAAAAACTTTCCGATGTGTGCGTATGCTGTGGAAAACCGGCGAAGGCTATGGTTTACTGGGGAAAAGCATACTGATAGAAAAGGATGATGTGTGATGGAGATGAAGATACCCAAGCAGGCAGAGCAGATTTTACGGCGGCTGACAGAGCATGGATACGAAGCTTATGTGGTTGGCGGGTGTGTTCGGGATGCTCTGCTTGGCAGGAACCCGGAAGACTGGGATATCACCACCTCTGCCACACCCTGGCAGGTAAAAGAACTGTTTCGGAGAACCATTGACACCGGGATTGCCCATGGGACGGTTACCGTTATGATGGACAATACCGGTTATGAAGTCACGACATACCGTGTTGACGGAGATTACAAAGATGGACGCCATCCGGATCAGGTATCCTTTACCGGTAATCTTAAGGAAGACCTTTTGCGCAGAGATTTTACCATTAATGCCATGGCGTACAATCCAGATACTGGACTGGTGGATGAATTTGGCGGGCAGAACGATCTGGAAGAGCAGATCATCCGCTGTGTGGGAGATCCGATGGAACGGCTTCGCGAGGATGCACTCCGGATTCTACGGGCAATCCGGTTTTCTGCCCAGCTCGGATTTGATATTGAAGATGCTACGGTGGAGGCTATGAAATGTCTGGCTCCGAATCTTCAGAAAATCAGTGCCGAACGGATTCGTGTGGAACTGGACAAAACCATATGCGCCCCGTACCCATTCAGACTGCAGCAGGCATACCAGTGCGGGGTCTTAAAAGAGGTGCTGCCGGAATTTCATGAAATGATGGAGATGCCGCAAAATCATCCCCGCCATAACGATACCGTGGGACTGCATTGCCTGAAAGCAGTGGAAAACATTCATATTATTCTGGATGCCTATGGGGAAACAGACCGGAAACGGTTATCCAGCTACAGCTGGTGCATGCTTTTGCATGATGTAGGAAAGCTATGGTGCCGGACAACCGATGAGAGGGGAATTGACCATTTTTACGGGCATCCAAAGGAGAGTGCCGCTTCTGCAAAAACGATACTGCGGCGGTTAAAATTTGACAATGACACGGTTCATCTTGTGACAGAACTGGTATACTGGCATGATTACCGTTTTCCGGATACGCCGCAGGGAATGCGCCGTGCCATGAACAAAATCGGTCCGGATCTGGTGCCGATGCTGTTTCGCGTGGAACTGGCAGATCTATATGCCCAGAGTGGATGTGGCCGGGAAGAAAGCATTCATAGCCTGATGAAAGCGAAGGCATTATGGCGGGAAATCATTGACCGGAATGAGTGCGTCACGGTAAAAGATCTGGCAGTTAATGGACGGGATCTGATTGCAGCCGGGATTCCTGCCGGAAAGCAGATGGGAGAGCTTTTGTCACATCTGCTCTCTATCGTTATAACAGAACCGGAGAAGAATTGCCGGGAGACCTTGATAAAAGAAGCATTGGAGTATAGGAAAGAAACTTGTTAGAATGAATCCTCGTCCTTCCACATAAGATTAAAGGACACGAAAGTCGAAAATTGATTATTGAGTCTGGGAGGGTTTAATGTGGAGGATCGAAGGGAAGAACTATTGTCACAGTATCATTTGTCGGTGGAATCCGTAAAAAAGATCCGTGGAATGTATGTCATCATGTCGGATCAGGGATTAAAGCTTTTGGCGGTCTGTAACCGATCGGAAAATAAGGTGGCAAAGGAAGCCAGGCTGCTGGAAGATTTGAAAAAAAGAACGGACATTGGGCTGGATACCTACGTACTTTCTTCTGAAGGAACGTACCTGGTAAGTGACAGTATGGGAAACCGGTATCTGATGAGAGACTGGTATCGTGGAGAAGAATGCAGCCTTCAAAACATGGAACATATCCGGAGGGCATCACGGACTTTGTCAAAGCTTCACCAGGCGATGGAAGACACGCAGCAGGTGTTTTCCGATGACAGCTGGGAAGAGAACAATATCATCCGGCTCTATGAGAAACACACCAGGGAAATGAAACGGCTCTATTCCTACATTTTAGGGAAAAAGCAGAAAAATGATTTTGAGATCAGCTGGCTGTCTGTTTTTCCATCGTTTTATGAGGAAGCGCAAAAAGCACTGGAACGACTGAAACAGTCTGCATATCCTGCCTTGTGGCAGAAGGAGAAAGAACGGCGGTGCTTTCAGCATAATAACTATACGTACCACAATATTTTAATGCTGTGGGATGGCGAAGCCGTTACGGAATTTCAGAAGGCAAAGCCAGGATTGCAGCTGTGGGATCTATATATGTTTTTGCGGAAAAGCCTGGAAAAAAATTCATGGGATGAAAAGCTGGCAGATGAAATTATAAAGAGTTATGATGCCTCCGGAGGTCTTGCAAAGGAACAAATTGAGCTTCTGGAGATTTTTCTTTCCTATCCGGAAAAATTCTGGAAATTATCGAATTATTATTACAACAGCCGGAAAAACTGGGTATCCATACGAACCCGGGAGAAACTGGAGCAGATTCTTGCACAGCAGACACAGAAGACACGTTTTCTTAAGAATTTTTGACCAGAAACCGGAATTCGTGTATAATAAAAAAAGATCTTCTACCTTAGCGTGTATGAAGTTTGGGTGATTGATTTTATGTGAGGAGGAAGAGGTTTCATGCCCCGGAAAGTACCAAGCCAGAAGTGGCGCCAAGTTGTTCTTTTGTTCGCAATTGCCTTGATGTGCCTTATAACCGCATGCAGTGATACAAAAAGCCAAAGCGGAACACAAACGGGCCAACAGTCCACACAGGGTAAAATGCCTGTGGATGAGGATACGGCCTATGATACAAAATGTCAGGCAATTGTGAAAGAAATAAATGACGTGGCGCATTTTATTACGATATTTGACTTAGATACCGGACGGGATATTACCCTGACCTATAATGGCGGGACAGATGTCACTAATCAGTATGGTTCGGTTGAACTAATGGATTCCATAGAGCCGGGGGAAATCGTGGATGCATATTATCTGTCGACAAAGGATAAACTGGTTAAAATGCAGATGTCTTCCGAAGCATGGAGATATAAAGGTGTAGACCGGATGTCCTTTCATCCGGATGAAGGATATGCAGCAATTGGTACGAAAAAATACCAGTATGAGAATAATCTGCTCATTTATTCGGATGGAGAACCAATTACCATGCTTGAGCTGAATTCAGAAGATGAGTTGACCGTTTTGGGGATTGGTGGTAAGATTTACTCGATTATCGTTACAAAAGGACATGGATATGTCCGTTTTAGCGGAATTCATGATTTTATCGGTGGAACATTGGAGATAGGAGCCAGAGTGATTCTTCCGATAGCGGATCCAATGATTGCAACTGTCCGGGAAGGCACATACACATTAACCATGACGAATGGGGAACTGACCGGGAAAAAGACGATTACCGTGGCTAAAAATCAGGAGATTACCATTGATATGAGCGAATTCCAACAGCCAAAAGAGCATATTGGAAAAGTGCATTTCATCGTGACACCGCAGGAGGCTTCTGTATATGTCAATGGCACATTAGTCAATGCCAAGAAAGCCGTATTGCTAAATTATGGAAAACATTCTGTCATTGCCCTGTGTGATGGATATGAAGCATTTCGGGGAACCCTTACCGTAGGAGAGGAAGAACAGTATATTCAGGTTACGCTGGCAGAGGAAAAAGAAGAGTCATCCGAGGCATCGGCTTCCTCGTCCGAAGAGCCGGAAAATCCGGGTGAAGAGACAGACAATGAGACAACGGATCAGACTTCCAAGACAGAGATAAAATTGGATAAAGCCCATAAGATTACGGTCAGCGCACCTGCCGGAGCAGAAGTTTATTTTAACGGGGCATATAAAGGAGTGGCACCGGTTAGCTTCACGAAAATGATTGGAAGCTTTACTATTACACTCCGGAAAGATGGATACGAGACAAAGAGTTATACGGTTGAGATTGTGGACGATGATCAGGACAGTGTCTTGTCATTTCCGGATCTGGAGCTGGCTGTTTCAGACAGTTCCGGTGATCCGAATTAATATAGAGAGAACAACACATAGAAAACAATTTTAGGAGGTACGAAATGGATTACAAACAGATGTATGAAGAGTGGCTCGCAAACCCTTATTTTGATGAGAAAACAAAACAGGAACTGCGTGATATTGCATCGGATGAGAATGAGATCAAAGAACGTTTCTACACGGAGCTGGAATTTGGTACAGCCGGTCTTCGGGGGATTATTGGAGCTGGTACAAATCGTATGAATATGTACACAGTAAGAAAGGCAACACAGGGACTGGCAAATTACATCATAAAGCAGAACGCACAGGAAAAGGGTGTTGCAATTGCTTATGATTCCCGAAGAATGTCTCCGGAATTTGCAGATGAAGCTGCATTATGCCTGGCAGCTAACGGAATCAAAGCATATGTGTTTGAATCCCTTCGTCCAACACCGGAGCTCTCCTTTGCAGTAAGACATCTTCACTGCATCGCAGGTATTAACATTACGGCGAGCCACAATCCGCCGGAATATAATGGATACAAAGTATACTGGGAAGATGGTGCCCAGATTACTCCTCCACATGATGGTGGAATTATGGCAGAGGTAAAGGCGGTAACCTATTACAACACCGTAAAAACCATGTCAAAGGAAGATGCTGTTGCTGCGGGTCTTTATCAGGTGATTGGGGCAGATATCGATGATCCTTATATTGAAGAGCTGAAAAAACAGGTAATTCATTGGGACAGCATCAAGGAAATGGGAAAGGAATTAAAGATTGTTTACACCCCGCTTCATGGCACCGGCAACATTCCTGCAAGAAGGGTGTTAAAAGAACTGGGATTTGAAAATGTATATGTCGTTCCAGAACAGGAACTGCCGGATGGAGAGTTCCCAACCGTCAGCTATCCAAATCCAGAGGCCGAAGAGGCATTTGAACTGGCATTAAAACTGGCAAAAGAAAAAGATGCCGATCTGGTGCTGGCAACGGATCCGGATGCAGACCGTCTCGGTGTATATGTGAAAGATACAAAAAGTGGTGAATATATTACATTAACCGGAAACATGTCCGGATGTCTCCTGGCAGATTATGAACTGAGCCAGAGAAAGGCAGTAAATGGTTCCCTGCCGGAAGATGGTGCATTGATTAAGACCATTGTAACATCCAATATGGCAGATGCGATTGCAGATTATTATGGAGTGAAGCTGATTGAGGTATTAACCGGCTTTAAGTTTATCGGACAGCAGATTCTTGGATTCGAACAGTCCGGAAAAGGAACGTACCTGTTTGGCTTTGAAGAAAGTTATGGCTGCCTGATTGGTACCCATGCAAGAGATAAAGATGCGATTGTAGCAACCATGGCACTTTGTGAGGCAGCGGCTTATTATAAAACTCAGGGCAAGACTTTATGGGATGCCATGATTGATATGTATGAGCGTTATGGTTATTATAAAGATTCTGTGACAGCCATTACCTTAAAAGGAATTGAAGGATTGGAGAAAATCCAGACAATCATGAACACATTACGGGAGAATACACCGACAGAAGTTGCCGGATACAAAGTATTATCTGCAAGAGATTACAAACTGGATGTAATTAAAGATATGACCACTGGTGAGACAAAGCCAACCGGACTTCCACAGTCCAATGTACTCTATTATGATTTATCCGATCATGTATGGCTCTGTGTCCGTCCATCCGGAACCGAACCAAAGATCAAGTTCTATTTCGGTGTCGTTGGAACTTCCCTGGAAGATGCCGAAGCCAAGGCCGCTGCTATGGGAAAAGAAGTAACGGCAATGATTGAGAAAATGATGTAACAACGCAAACTTCCCACCCCCCGAATCAGATGGAATGCCTGGCGTGTAGGGAGATGCGATGGATTCCATTTGATTCGGGGGTGGGAAAGTTTGCGTCAGATTATTCGTAGTTTCAGCATGGTGCAATGGTAACCCACATATAATGATATAGATAACAATAATCAGAAAGTGTGGTTTATGATGGTTACACACTTTGTCAGAAAAAAACGGGCGGTATTGTCGGCTGTTATTTTTTTTGTCGTTGTTTCATTATCCGGGTGTGGCACAGGCACAGCAGCACCGGAAAAAGAAAAGGACTTGGAATATACGGTGGTGGAACCGCTGGAACAGCCGGAGGAGGTAAAAAAAGCGGTTGAAGAGCGAAAAGAGGAACCGTTTCAGTTCGTTTATTCCGATGGGGAATATATGTATCTGGTGGCCGGTTATGGGAAGCAGAGCACCGGCGGATACAGTATCGCAGTGGAAGAAGTGTATCTTACTAGAGAACCCGGTTCCATCTATGTGGCTCTTACCCTTTTGGGACCGGATAAAAAAGAAGAGCAGAAAAAAGCGGAAACCTATCCCTATATTGTGTTAAAGACGGAAGCCAGGGAAGAACCGGTGGTGTTCCGATAACGTTTCGTGTAGGAGGGCTGATTTCATACGGTTATTCGGAATCTTTATTACAGGAGCCATTGCGGAGCTTGGCATACATTCTCAGGTATTCGTTTAGCAGTTCTTTTTCTTTCTCGTTATCCGAACGCATAATTTCAATCATGGTATTTGGAAATGAAAGCGTTAGATTATCCGGATCTGTTCCATGAACCAGATAATCCATGCTGCAGTCAAAATAATCGGATACAGAGATTAATTTCTCAAGAGATAAGGAGGAGAGCCCACGTTCCACTTCGCTGCAATGCTTTACCGAGATGTCCATAATCTCAGCAAATTGTTCCTGCGTTATATGATGCTCCTTTCGCAGGGATGCAATTCGTTGTCCAATTTCATAATAATAATCTCTCATAAGATCATTCTCCTCAATTTTTTTGTATTTATTCGTGATAGCTCAGCCATTAGTTGTTTGTTCTGCTTCTTGTGGCTGAGCTGTTACTATTTATTCTATATTAGGAGAAAAAACAGTTTGACAACCTATGGGGTTTGAAAAACTAGACATTATATGGATCATATTTGCAAAAGTCCTGTTATTTACTCAAACTTCGCACATACAAATCAATGGGATCGCCTGGTGCGTGGCGCATGGGATGGATTATAAAATACCCGCTTCCGCTATTTGAATACGTAGCGGTACTAAGATTTTGCAAAAAACGTAAAACCAAGTGCTCTTTATCTGTGCAAGATAGTGATAGAAAGGTACTGACAGTATCAAATGATACAAGTAGTTTGACGTTAAAAATATTTAATATGGGGGGCTGGATGCAATCATTTGTATTATCCAACATTTTAAGTGTTGAAAAATAAACATTGCAGGTGTATACTTATACACGTAGTATGTTAAACAAACAAAGAGAAACCACGTATGAAAGGAGAAACGAGTATATGAGAAAAAAGAAACTGACACAAGTAATGGCAGTGACTATGGCGGCAGTAGTTGCAACATCTACATCCAATCTTGCAACTATGCCACTATATGCAGAAGCTGCCAGTGTACAAACGGCTGGTGCCATTATCGCAGCTGAGAATGAGAATGAAGCGGTGACTCCAGGGAAAGTTACAAGTATGAGTGAGGATGTATACAATTGTTATACGTCATGGGCTGGTAAGCCGACGAATGTTTCTGATTTTGGTAAACTCGAGTATGAGCAGGATGTCGTTCTTAACCCATCTGACACAGCTACCAGTTCTGCAATCAAGGTAACCGTAACGGGCACAGCAAAGTATGTAAGCGGATTTGAAGGTTTTAATGAAAGTAAAAAAGAACAGCAGAGCGGCTACTATGCAGCATGGCAGGTTGAAATTCCGGAAAAAGCGACAGGAAGTGCAGTCTATTATCTGCAAAGCAGTGATGGAGAATACACACTGGACGGTCATGAAGGAAGGAAATATAAGAAATTTACATCTTCTGTGTTAGATGAAGGCAGGTATTTCAGTTGTATATATCGTATAAATGATCTTGATAACGCAGAACTTGTAGTGGACTGGGATGGGGAAAGTTCTGAGAAGAACACCCAAAGCGCAATTAAAATAGATAACAAAACAACCTACTTATTGGATTTTACAAATGTTAATTACGGAACAGAAATTACCCTTTCGAATAATGAAATAACGAAACACTGGGCTAATGTCACCGAGGCTAAAAAAGAAGACACTGGAATAGCAGCAATCTTTAATAAAGGAGCCTTCAAAAAAGCAGATGAAAATGCGTCTGATGTAGAGATTACCTGGTATAAGGGAGAAGAAGCAGTCGCTGAAAAAAAGGTGGATGATATCTCTAAGATTGACGAAGCAGGAGTATACACTTTTGTGGCAAGCTACCCAGAAAGTACTAGATATGTTGGTGAATGCAAAGGAACTGTCACAGTTGGTGTAGACTTAAGTCAGGCAACGGTTACAGTGAAAGATACGACAGAAGAATTACAAACGAAAACAGCCTTTCCTTATACGGGATCAAATATTGCACCAAAAGCAACCGTCACCTATGGTGGTACAGGGGAAGAAACCTTAGCGGAAGAAAATTATGAGATTCGCTATACGGGATCAACTGAGCAATCAGTCGGAGAAAATAAAGCTGGCTTTACCGATACAGGGGCTTATAAATTGTGGGTAATTCCATCAGATGCAGGAAAGGGAAGATGCTACAACAGTAAGTCAGCCGACTGGAGCATCACAGAGGTGGAAATAAACGAGGGTAATATTAAGGATTATCTTAGCTACCCAGAATCTATAGAAGCTTTGACCTATGATGGTAAAGACCAGGCTGCTACGGTTAATGCTCAAATTAAGGTAACAGATGCAAAAGAAAATGTAATCGAAAGCGTATCCATTACCTACAAAAAGAGCACGACCGCAGCAATCGAGACACCATCATCTAAGGAATTAACGAATGCCGGAACTTATGATGTCTATGTAGACATAACGGGAAAACATGCTACAAAAAAAGCTGTAAAGATCGGACAGGTTAAGGTTAACCAGTATGTGGCAAAACCTGCCGATATTGAGATTGCCGAGGATGAAGTAGAATATAACACCTATGCACAAGGCGTTAAGTTTAATATTGTTAATCCATTGTTGGATCAGAATGCAGTCAAGATTTCCTATAAGACAGAAACAGGAAAAGATATCGAAGGCAACCCAATCAATGCCGGAACCTATCAGGTATGGATCTCTTATGCGGATTCAGAGAATATTAAAGGCTTTGAGTCGACCAATACAGAGAAAGAATTCATAATTGTACCAACAACGTTGTACTATACACATCCTACGCTTGTTGTAAGTAACAACGCTGAAGGTGCAACGTGTAAGGAGTCTTTAGAGGCTTTCGTAAAACATGCTGCAATTGAAGGTGTTGACAATGATATACAAGCAGAAGTAACGTCATCCGATGAAAATTATGTAACAAATTGTAAATTTGATAGTTCCAATAACAATATCACCTTCGAGTTAACAGAGCAAGCAAAAGCACTGACCGAAAATAAGGAAATTTGGTTGGATGTTGATTTCGAAAGTAGATTTACTAATTATGATACATGTGAAATTGTCATGCCGATTGTGATTACCACGAAAGATATTGTATTAATAAACATCAAAGATCCTGAATTAGGAAAAGAATATGGTTCCGCAGAATATACGGAAACAGTATATGATGGAACAGGAAAATCAATTGTTTATGATATTTCTGGTCAAGAAGGTGTTTCGAAGTTTAAAGAAATTAAAGAAAAAGAAGCATCTGCAATATCGAACTTTACTGTTGAAATCAAGCGGAATGGTGTGCCGACAGATCAGGTGAAGGATGCAGGGAATTATGAAATTACTGCCACTTATGAAGATCAAGGTTACTATGGAGTATCGACACGGTGTTTTGAAGTTACAGCTAAGGAAGTAACCCTTCAAAACTTATTTACACTGGATGACGCAGTGAAACCGGTCTATGATTTTAAAGATCATACAGAAGAGATTATGAAGACGGTAAAACTTAATGGTGGCATTGACTTAGGAAAAGAATATGATGTAGTTCTTAAAAAAGATAATGTGATAGTTACTTCCGCGGTAGATGCTGGAACCTATGAGGTTTATCTTGATTTTGGCAAGGGGCTGAGTAATTATAAACTGAAGGATGACGAGTTCTGGCTTGAAGGGTTAAAGAAATTAGGAGATATTACGGTTGCGAAAGGTACTGCAGAGATGAGCGTTAGCGCAGATAGCAAAGGAGTACCGACAATTACCGTAAGCGGCCAGAAGATTGCAGCAACCGACCCACACATTTCGATCGAGTATTTCGAAGGGGACAAATCTCTTGGAGCAAAAGCCCCAACTGTAAACGGAACCTATAAGGTGCAGGTAACTTACACAGATAACGAGAATCTTCAAGCTCCGGTAACTGCTTATACAGAGTTTACTATTAAAAACTCTTCTGGCGGCGGCTCCACAGGTGGCGGCGGTTCCACAGGTGGCGGCGGCTCCACAGGCGGCGGTGGCTCCACAGGTGGCGGCGGTTCCACAGGTAGTGGCGGTTCCACAGGTGGAACAACTGATCCAGCGAAACCACCAGTGCAGGAAGATAAAAAGCCAGAGACAACTACGGAGAAACGTCCAGATGGAACAGTTGTTACGACTGAGAAAACCAAAGGGGATAATGGCAGCGTAACAGAGAAAGTAACTGAAGTTAAAACAGATGGCTCCAAGACTGAGACAACCAATGTTACAAACACAGATGGAACGAAAACCCAGACGGTAACAGCTACAGCAGCGGATGGTTCTGTTGTAAAGACGGTAACGAATACGGCAGCTGATGGCTCCGCCGTTAAGACAGAAGATAAGACAATAACTAATGCAAGCGGGAACAAAGTAAGTGTACAGACCGTTACTAATACAGATCGTGCTGGAAAAGTAACGGAAGTTACCGAAAAATCCAAACTGGCTCCATCAGCCAATGTATCTGCCACTGTCACAGTGAAAAAAGATGGAGACGGTGCCGTAACAAGTGCCAAGGCATCGGTTACCAATGTAAGCAGCTCTGGCAATAAATCAACCTTAAGTGGAAGTGTAGTAAAACAGCTGGCGGAAGCAGCTGGACAGAAAGATATTGATATTACAATGACCGTCAAGGATAGTGATGGAAAGACAAAATACAAGGTAAAAGCAGATGCAGAGGATCTCACACCTGGAAATAAACTGTATATCTATGCATATAACAGCAAAACAGGCGAGTATACTATGGTAGATGCAAAAACCTATAAAGTAAGTGCATCAGGCAATGTATCCGTATCCATGACAAGCAACAAGACGTATTCACTGGAAGACAGTGCATCTGCCAAGAAGATTAACAAGTCTATTCTGGCAACGGTTAAAGTGCAGAAAAAATCTGCAACCGTGAAGAAAGGCAAGAACACCAAAGTTGCGTTAAGCAGTGAATTAAACAAGAATAATGTGAAGAAAGTTACTTACACCACCTCGAAGAAATCGGTGGCAACCGTTTCCTCCACAGGAAAAGTTACTGCAAAGAAGGCCGGAACGGTAACAGTTACGGCAAAAGTAACCTTGAAGAACGGCACCACAAAGACTGTAAAAATGAAGGTTAAAGTAACAAAATAACACCACAAAAATCATTATAAGGAAAAAGCAGCGGCACAGATTAATCCAGCCGCTGCTTTTATTCCTTTACATTTTGATTTGAACAAATAAATCTTGAGTTTATTTTATATTCATGTTACAATCCCTTTAAGCAATGAATCAGAAATCAGTTTTTTCTTTTTTATCTTTTTCGTTAATCATTAACGATCTTACGAATTCAGACTCCTTGCTTACAATCCATTTCACAATTAAAAAGCAGGGAGAGCAGATGACAGCATATTCTTCCTGTAGTACTTACGAAAGGAAGAATGTATGATGAATTACGATGAATACGGCAGTATACTGCCG
>JAQXIP010000031.1 GCA_029007845.1 Clostridiales bacterium | reverse complement strand
AAATAATCTGCAGGCAGTCGATGAAGTCAAAAGAGAAATTGTTGATTTGTATGAGGAAGATTTTATTAAGATAGATGGAACTGGACTTGCAGGTGATATATATGATGCGATTCCGGCAAATCTTAGTGGTAATGCGTCAAGATATGTTTTATCAAATGCAAGAGAAGGAACAAGGTCAGAGCAGGTGCGCGACTTAGTACCTGATATGCTTAGTTCGTTTACAGTCAATATTGCTTATCATGCAAATAATCCGGGGGTGGGAATGTCATTAGAGAAAGATGCAGGGCGATATAAGCTGTTTTCATCTGATGTTGGATTGTTTGTGACGCTTGCATTTAAAGATAAAAAATATACGGAAAACGTGATATATAATAAACTGCTTTCAGATAAGCTTGAAGCCAATTTAGGGTATGTATATGAAAATGTTGTAGCGCAGATGTTGATAGCCAGAGGGAACAATCTGTTTTATTATACGATGGAAAGCGAAACGTCCAATCATTTGTATGAGATTGATTTTTTGATTTCAGTAAGCGACAAATATGTTGTTCATACCAAGGATTATAAGTGGGAGAATGGTATTCATTATATTCCTGTATATATGGTTCCATTTCTATAGAAGCAGATGAGCTTTATGGATTTACAGATTGACATATAGATTATCTTGCGTTGTAAATCAGCTCCAAATCCGCTATACTAATTGTTGAAGAGTAAATTGGCAGGTTATAAGAAGATTTTCAAGGCATAGCGAGTTTCTCACAGTTGTCTAAGAACCGGCACAAGGAGGTTTATTATGGCAAAAGAAGTAGCAATCGGAATACAGAGTTTTGATAAGCTAATAGAGGGAAACTATTTCTATATAGATAAGACGTCCTTTATTAAAGAATGGTGGGAAAGTGGGGATGATGTAACTCTCATTACCCGGCCGAGACGATTTGGCAAAACTTTAAACATGAGCATGTTAGAGCAGTTTTTCTCTGTGGATTATGCAGGCAGGGGGGATCTGTTTGAGGGACTTACCATCTGGGAAGACGGAAAATACAGAGAATTGCAGGGAACTTATCCGGTGATTAGTCTGTCTTTTGCAAGGATAAAAGAAGCAGATTATGAGAAGACGAAAGCAAAAATATATGAAGTAATAAGAAATGAATTCATTAAATACCATTTCATAAAAGACAGTGATGTCCTGACAAGTGCAGACCGGGATACATTTGACCGGATTATGTCAAGGGACATGCAGGAAGCGGAAGCGACATCTGCCCTTTATCAGCTGTCTGATTTTTTATATCGTTACTATGGCAAGAAGGTTATCATCCTTTTAGATGAGTATGATACCCCTATGCAGGAGGCGTATGTGAATGGATTCTGGGATGAACTGGTGGCTTTTACCAGGAGTCTGTTTAACTCCACATTTAAGACCAATCCGTGTTTGGCACGGGCTGTCATGACCGGAATTACAAGGGTGAGTAAGGAGTCCATTTTTTCGGATTTGAACAATCTGAAAGTAGTTACCACTACCTCCGATGAATATGCAACATCTTTTGGGTTTACAGAGGAAGAAGTGTTCCATGCTTTAGATGACTACGGATACAGTGACAAAAAGGAAATCATAAAACGCTGGTATGATGGTTTTGTCTTTGGAACTCATAAGGACATCTACAATCCATGGTCCATTATCAATTTTCTGGATACCGGAAAAATCGGCACCTACTGGGCGAACACCAGCAGCAATAGTCTGGTGGGCAAACTGATCCGGCAGGGAAACCGGGATATCAAAACCACCTTCGAAAAACTACTGAACAGAGAAACCATTTACTGCCCGATTGATGAGCAGATTGTGTATAACCAGCTGGATGACAATGATGCTGCCATCTGGAGCCTGCTGCTTGCCAGCGGATATCTGAAAGTGGTTGAATATGAGGAGAAGGATGAAGAGGGAAAGGATACCCTATATGGCCTGAATCTTACCAACGGAGAAGTGGTGGATATGTTTTACAGCATGGTAAGAGGCTGGTTTAATAAGGCAAAGGCGGACTACAATGATTTTGTGAAAGCCCTGCTTAAGGGTGATTTGGAAGCCATGAATGAATATATGGAATGTGTAACAGAGGAGATATTCAGCAGCTTTGATAGTGGAACAAGACCTTCCAAATCACAGCCGGAACGCTTTTATCATGGTTTTGTGTTAGGTTTGCTTGTTGACCTTACAGACAGATATATCATCACTTCCAACCGGGAAAGCGGATTCGGACGGTATGATGTGATGATTGAGCCAAAGGACAAAGAGAAAGAAGCCATTATTTTGGAATTTAAAGTATTTAATTCGAAAAAAGAAGCCACTTTGGATGATACCGTAAGTGCCGCTCTTGCCCAGATCGAGGAAAAAGATTACGCAGCTTCCCTCATTGCAAAGGGAATCCCCGCAGAGCATATCCGCAAATATGGTTTTGCCTTTGAGGGGAAGAAAGTGTTGATTGGTTGAGACGCATTTCAAATCAAAAAAGTCTATCCCTTTGAAACCTTATGGTAATATATGGGTAGACATAAGCTTAAGGAATGGGGGGAATTATTATGGTAAACGGTTTGAGTTATAATTCTTATAATAACTATGGAATGTTTAATAACTATGGAATGTTGGGTGGATATGAAGATGGATATGAAGGTGCAGAGGAATGCGAGACTTGTAAAAAGCGAAAATATCAGGATGGTTCCAATGAGAATGTATCTTATAAAGCAGCCACGCATATTTCTCCAGGGGCAGCAGGCTTGGCAGTTCGTTCCCACGAGGGCGAGCATGTGTCCAATGCATATGAGAAGGCAGCACAAAAAGGTGGAAAGGTAGTCAATGCTTCTGTGACACTTCATACTGCTATCTGTCCGGAATGTGGAAAGACTTATGTGTCTGGCGGCGTGACCAATACTACCATAAAATATACAAATGAAGAAAATCCTTATGTGCGAGATAAGAAACTGCAGGATGCTGCCATTTTTCCAGGGCAGAATGTGGATTTTGTTGTATAGTGAGATGCCTAAATGATTTTTTGTAACTGTGTGTGACAGAGAAAGAAGAGAGGGATCATGACCAATGGAATATATGCTTTTTGTTCTGGATATGATAGGAACGGTTGCTTTTGCCCTGTCAGGTGCCATGACAGCCATTGAAAAGAAAATGGATATTCTGGGGGTTATGATCCTTGGTATGGTGACAGCGGTAGGCGGCGGGATGATCCGGGATATCGTGCTTGGTGTTGTGCCGCCACAGGCTTTTAAAGAACCAGTGTATGCGTTAACCGCACTCTGTGTTTCGGCATTTATCTTTTTCTATATTCGTTTTAAGATAAAGGGATATCACCATATTTCCGGTGTTCATTTTCAGCAGGTGCTGATGATAGCAGATACATTGGGGCTTGGCGTCTTTACCGTATTCGGTGTAAAAGCAGCCTTTGAGAATAATATGGAAATCAATTACTTTTTTCCGGTTTTTCTAGGGACGATTACCGGAGTGGGAGGCGGGCTTCTCCGTGATATTATGGCGGGAAACCGGCCATATATATTTGTGAAACATGTATACGCCTGCGCATCCATTGCAGGAGCGCTGGTCTGTTCCCTGTTATGGAATTATGCAGGGAAAGAAATTGCCATGCTGGCGGGGGCAGGCTGTGTGATCGTTGTGCGATTCCTGGCAATTTATTTTAAATGGAATCTTCCAAGAATTGAAGATTCCGACAGGAAGGATATATAGAAAGGAAATTACAGAGTATGGGACACATCTATTTTGTAAGACACGGACAGAGCGTCTGGAACGTGGAAAATAAAATTTGTGGAGCCACGGACATTGCTTTGACGGCGCTGGGGCACCAGCAGGCGGTTGAAACAGGGAAAAAGTTTTTAGAGCAGGGAATCCATGCCGATGAAATCCTGTATTCACCTCTTATGAGGGCTGCAGAGACAGCCAGACACATATCCGAGATCACCGGAATTCCCATGCGTGTAGAAGAACGGCTTAGGGAGCAGAATTTTGGAAAATACGAATCCACTCCAAGAGATGGAGAGGAATTCAAAAAAGCGAAGCAGCAGTTTGTGTACCGTTATGATGGCGGAGAATCCATGCTTCACCTTGCGCAGCGGATCTATAACCTGCTGGATGAAATCAGTGCAGAGTCTGAGGAAAAGACCTATATTCTGGTAGCCCACAATGGAATCGCCAGAGTAGTCAAATCCTATTTCTGCGAGATGACCAATGAGGAATATGCGGACTTTGGTGTACCGAATTGTACCATATCGAGATTTGATTTTAATTAATTACTCAAACTTCGCAGATGGGAATCAGCCGGTATGCCGGGACGTGCAGGGGATGCGATGTATTATGAAATACCCGCTTCCGCTATTCGAACACGTAACGGTACTAAGGTTTTGCATGCGCAAAACCAAGTGCCGACGTGTTCAAAAAGTATTTCATAATACATCGCATCCCCTGCACGTCCCAGCATACCGGCTGATTCCCATCTGCGAAGTTTGAGTAATTAATTAAAATCAAATCTCGATATGGTGCAATT
>JAQXIP010000030.1 GCA_029007845.1 Clostridiales bacterium | reverse complement strand
CAAACTTCCTACATGCAAATCGGACGAACTGCCTGGCATATAGGGAGATGGGATGGATTATAAAATACTTTTTGAACACGTCGGCACTTGGTTTTGCGCAAGCAAAACCTTAGTACCGCTACGTGTTCGAATAGTGGAAGCGGGTATTTTATAATCCATCCCATCTCCTTATATGCCAGGCATTCTGTCCGATTTGCATGTAGGAAGTTAGAGTTCTAAAATGCATCGCCATTCTTCGATCAGCCGTTCCAGATTCCATGCGGCATTGGCGGGACTGGTAGATGGAAGACAGACCGCCTCACGTTTTGTCTGTGGGAAAATATATTTTTGATATAACTGCGCTGCCTTTTTCCCATTCACAAAAATCTTTGAGATGCTGGCTTGTAAAAGGATGGGGCTTAAATCATTTGAAACCACATTTTTAATACTGCTGTCGGAGGAGCCTTCGATCTCGCAGGACGCAATCACATCCCAGACTGCGATATGGTGTTGGTATAAAAAAGTTTTCTTTTCCTGTATTGTGGCTGGAACATCTGTCCCGCAAACTTCCGCCAGTACTTTCCAGAACCGGTTCTGCGGATGGCCGTAGAAAAATCCTTCTTCCCGGGATTTAACAGATGGAAAGCTGCCAAGGATCAGGATCTGGGAATCTTTATTGTAGATTGGTTCGATAGGATGTTGTATCATGCCTGCCTCCATAGATATTTTGAGCCATTCGGCTTTTTTGTGCATATTATATTCTTGCTGGTTTGGACATGTCAATAACTGTTATGAATGTTTATTTCCGGTTGAGAAGTAAACGGTCAAAATGGTATAATACTATGCAGTAATAAGTGCCGGACAGATTATCGGTAAAACAGCATCTGTGTTCCGGAATGGTTAAATTTTGTTGCCCAGAATCGTAAGGGGATGAATGAGGGCGATAAATACGATCTTGTAAAAGGATTGAGCCTATTAAAAACAGGAGAGATATATCGTGAGTAATCGAACAAGAGCATCCATTATGAAAAACTTTGATGTAGAAGTTTCATTGTTAATTGCAAATAGTCGTGGCTTGTCAGAGATGGATGGACTTCGTCTGTTTTTGAATTCAGAAACCCATCAGATGCTAGAAGATGATGAACTTAAAATATGGTATTTTAGTCCTCTTGCGGTTTTTGATATGTGGGAGAATGAAATTGCTACAGGTGACCCACGTAATTCTTTTTATTTGAGGGGGGGATGAGATTGAATAAGGAATTTGACTTTTTCACATATCTTATTGAAAGTTATGCGAATTATAAGGGAATGACAGACCATGAGGTTTTAAACATACTGGATGAGAAAGATTTAACGGATTTTGTATATAGTATGTATGAAATATATCATTGTGAAGCAATTGAGAATGCTTTTATGGATATTGATAGTTTGATTAGTACAGGAAAAACAGCTTGGTAATTTCATTTTACCTTGGTTTTGAATGGCGTGGATTTGCTTTCAGTGATGCAATGCATTTAAGGATAGAAGTGGGGAAAAGCATGAACATAATTATTTGCGTATTTCTTATGTATTACCCGGAAACAGATACGGGAAATATGCAGGGCATATTTTTGTTTCTCTCAGCAGGATTTGTGGCAGTCAACTTTATCGTTATGAATCTGATGCAGGAGATTCTGGATAAAGAAGAAAAAATAAGAATTGGGGTGTTGACGGAACAGAACCAGAAGAACCGGCTGGATGCTTATCAGGACAGAGAGGAGATCTATGAGCGGCAGCGGAAGAAAATGCATGATTACAAAAATCAGCTCTACACGATTCAAACCTTATTGAAAACAGGAAAGGCGGAAGAGGCACTTTCATTTACAGAAAAATTAACGGAAAGCGTAGCGGTAGATCTGTCGGCAATCAATACCAATCATCCGGTGGTCAATGCGGTTTTGAACCAGAAATACCGCAGTATGCAGGAAAAGAATATTGCTGTCATTCTGAAGGTGGGAGATCTGCATGAGATATGTCTTAATGAGGAGGAAATAGTGGTACTGCTTTCTAATTTGCTGGACAATGCAATCAGGGAAAGTGAAAAGGTATTGAAGAAGACCGGGAAAGCGGTGATACATATAAAATTTGAATGTGAAGAAGAAACGATGATTTTAGCAATAAGAAATCCTGTGACAGAAAAGGTGGAGATTGTAAATGATACGGTGAAGAGCAAACGAGGAGAAAATCATGGAATTGGATTACGGAATGTAAAAGCAGTTGTTGAAAAATATGGGGGAGATATGGTTCTTTCCTGTGATGACAATGAATTTAAAGTGGTGGTTATCTGTAATTATTCAGAGCTGGGGGAATTATCATAAACTCAAACTTGGCACATGCAAATCAGCGGGAATGCCTGGCGTGTGTAGGATGGAATGGAAGAATAATAGTCGGATGGTGCAAAAAATAGTCATTTGGTGCCTTGTGGATTGATAGTGGGATTGGTAAATAGTAAAGTATCATTATCAATAATCTACAAGAATAGGAGAATATGTTACTATGAAAAGAATGAAAAGGGGACTTGCATTCCTGACGGCTGCATTCCTGATGGTCAGCAGTATATCAGTGAACGTGAATGCCGCGACAAGTACTGGGAAAGAGTTAAAGCTGGAGACAACATTGGTGAACATCCAGGTAAAGGATGAAGCAGAGAATCCGGTCAGTGGCTCTTCCTTCACGTTGAGTGATAGTAAAGGTCAGGTAGTGGCAAGCTGGACATCCGGTAAAGAAAACGAGGCAGTTTGTAAAAATGGAGTACAGGTTGCAAAGAGTACCGATACGAATGACTATATTGTCAATGCGGAAGACCTGTTGGGAAAATCCATTCAGGGAGTAGGGGAGATTGAGTATCTTAAGGAGGCACCTAACATTTACGTGGTTGTGGTAAATGGAAAAAAACCAAAGGATGAGGTGAAATCCGGAACGGCATCGCTGGGGTATGGAAAACCCTATAAGTTTAATGTGACCTACTATGATAAGCAGTCAACAGACCTTACAGTTCCGGGAAATAAGGTAGGGATTATCGATCAGTCTGAAAAGTCAGACGGGGTATTTTGGAAATTAGGGGGAACAACAAGTCTTGATGCACACTATAATCCATCAGGGACTCCAACATACACTGGGATGTCAGCGGGAGACTACTCTTTTTGGTTCGGTCTTAAAATTGGCGCTGGGGAGAGTGGTGTGTCTTTTGGTGATACGTTAACAGTATCGAATCAGGAAACAAAGTATTTCAAAAAGACAATAAATTTGGGAAAGGAATTTCCGGATTTATTTAACGAAAAGGGAGAGATGCTTCCATCCTCAAACTTTCCTCCAGAATATGGGAACTATTTGGGAGGAAAAACTGCCCTGCCACGAGGGAAACAGGATCTGCCCGATGGCAATTATGCACACTGGGATTTTTGTATTATGAGTGGATCTTTGATTCAGCTTCCGAAAGTGGATGCAGATGGAAATATTGAGATTTATGTCCAGAGTGACACCTATCAATACAATCTGTATACTAATTACTATACTTGGATTAATGGTAGTATTTTGTCTGGCGGTGGTAAGAGAGTACAGAGTACTTGCTTGGAAGAGGTAAAGAATATCGAAGCAGCTACACCTCAATTTGAATCCAATGGAATTACATTCAAGGGACTTACAACAGGGACATATACTCTGGTTCAGACCGGGTGCGATGAAGCGCATGAAAAGGCAGAAAATCAGAGTATTAACGTAGTGAATACAGGAGGAATTGAGAGGTTTACGGTTACAAACAGGAAGATATCTACGCCTGAGCCAACACCAGGTCCAAGCCCAGATCCGGGTCCAAGCCCGAGCCCAAGTCCAAGCCCAAGTCCGAGTCCAAGCCCGGGTCCGAGCCCAAGTCCGAGCCCAAGCCCGATTCCAAGCCCGATTCCAACACCTGAGCCAACCCCGGAAACTCAACCGGATGCGCCAACGGATAAACTGACAATTGAGGAGGCAGAAAAAATCATTTTGGCTACAGATTTTGACCAAAAGGATTGTGTGCTCTCTCAGTTTTCACCATTAAGGTTAAATGCAAAATCAAAGATGAAGAATTCGAAGTACTCTGTGGAATTGTCATGGCAGAGGGTTAAGGGGGCAGAGGGGTATCTTGTTTATGGTGTTAAGTGTAAAGGAAAAAATACCATGAAAAGACTTAAAACCATAAAGAGTGGAGATATTGTGAAGTGGACACAGACGAACAGAAAAAAGGGGACTTACTATCAGTATCTTGTACTTGCTTATAAGGGAGATGAAGTACTTAGCGTATCGCAGCCGGTACATGTGGTAACCCAGGGAGGAAAGTATGGAAACCCGTCAGATATAGAGAATGTTAAGAATACAAAGCTGACGGTGAAGGTTAAAGACACGTATCAGTTGGCCGCAAAGGTAAAGGCAAAGAAGAAATATGCCGGACATGTTGCGGCACTTCGGTATGAAAGTGCAGATACCGGGATTGTGACAGTAAATAAAAAAGGTGTGATTACCGGAAAAAATGCTGGTTCTACATATATTTATATATATACACAAAACGGCCTCTATAAAAAGGTGAATGTTAGGGTAAAATAAGAAAGAGCAATTCGTAGGCATCATGGGGTCAAAAGACCTTTTGACCCCAACATCATTATTTTGTATAATTGTTTTTTATCAGAAAATCCGCTATACTAAGGAAAATGAGTATAGCGGATTATTTATTGGGGATTTTCGGGTGACAGGAGGTACGAAGCATGACACAGCCCATCGCAATTGGAGTGGAGAACTATAAAACCATTATAGAGAATAACTACTACTATATCGATAAAACCTGGCTATTAAAGGAAATGGCAGATCAGAAGGGAACGGTCAATCTCTTTACCCGTCCCAGACGTTTCGGGAAGACTCTGACCCTCAGTATGATCCGTACCTTTTTCGAGGATGAAAGAAACTATGAGGGAGAGAAGATAGACAATAGCCGATATTTTGATGGGAAGAAAATCATGGAAGCCGGGGAAAAGTACACCTCACAGCTGGGGCAGTATCCGGTGATCAAGCTTTCTCTGAAATCTGCAAAGCAGCCCAGTTATGAGATGGCCTATAGCTGTCTGCGAAATGAAATTATAGATGAGTTTGACCGTCACCGATACGTGCTGGAGGGGGAGCAGCTGTCTGAAGCCGAGAAAGAAAACTATGGGGCGATTCTGGATAAATCTGCAGAACCCGGGGAATATGAGACGGCACTGAAACGCTTATCCGTTTATTAAATAAATATCATGGAAAGAAAGTCATTATTCTGATCGACGAGTATGATGTCCCTTTGGAAAGTGCTTATATATTTACTATTAACTAATTTGTATTTTGAAATGCTTAATTTTAAAATAGATACTTAAGTGTAGAGTAGTTAGATTAAATTCCGATTTTTGATGCAAAAGGGGTGATGATTTTGGGCGTTAGTAAAAAGGGCAGAAGAAAACTAACATACAATGAAAGACAATATGTGTGGTATGTTCAAGAAGATAATGATAGCCCATATTATTGCTTAAATATCATATCAGATGATAAACAATTAGTTTTAACTTTGCCACTAGGCTTAGATATTAAATATGTGATTAGCAAAGGAAAAAGATTCCAGAACAACAAAAGGAATGGTTGTTGGGAACGATATGTATGTCCCTTAGATATTCCTGAAATAATAACACCCAAGATAGTAGCGGATATTATTAATTGGGCAGAGTATGGTAATGAATCACTAGTGTTAGAATATGAGGGAAAAGATTTCCCGGTATAACTGAAAATTGAAGTTTTTATGAATTAAACTTAGGCAGGTGGCAAGCCGAAATGTCATCTGCCTTTTCTTATGAAAAAGTCTTTTGCAGCCGATAGATTATTTGGTATTATGGAGTTGCTCACAGGGGGTTCGAACCCCCTACGGTTCTATCGTTAAAAGGTAGAACCCCCCGAACCCCCATTCTATTAACGATAGGAATTTGGGGTAAATCAGAGTAGTCCGGCTCTTTGTAGTTGACTACTTTTTGACTACGAATGACTATTACATTTTGCCTTAATTTGCCTTATTTTGCATAGTGTGTCACATTATGCAGATTTTATGTAGATTTTTGCGAGTACG
>JAQXIP010000029.1 GCA_029007845.1 Clostridiales bacterium | reverse complement strand
ACGTGTTCAATGGAGCGAAAGCGGGTATTTCATGGTACCTGGTATTCTGCATGCTTCCGGCGGCTGTGCGCTCGTTACGGCTGAACTGTTACTATAATTTCTCTATGAAACTGACCCCTTCTATACTGCCTATGACAGCAAGCATCTCCTCCTGGGTCCGCTTGCTCTGGCTTTCCAGTGTAAGCACCACATTCAGTTCCCCGGTCTTAATATGCTTGTTCTTGCTGATTTCGATATTGGTCACATCAAATCCACTGTTGCGGGCCTCTGTTAGAAACTGGCTAAACATCCTCTTTCCGTCAAACTCCAGGTAAACGTCCATAATATTGGAATGTTTCCGGATGGCCGCATCCATTTTTTCCAAAAACTCCATAATGGCAAATACAATGATACCACCTGCAATGGCTCCCTCATAAAATCCGGTTCCAATCGCAAGTCCGCAGCATGCTGCCGTCCACATGCCTGCTGCCGTCGTGATCCCCTTAATCTGCTGTCTTCCCGTTACCATAATCGTTCCGGCTCCAAGAAAACCAATCCCGCTTATGACCTGTGCTCCCATCCTTGTCGGATCAGAAGTGCCAAATTGCTGGTAAACATACTGGTTTGTCATCATAACAAGTGTAGAGCCAAGACATACTAAAATATAGGTGCGAAACCCGGCAGGGCGGTTTTTTCTTCCACGCTCATATCCCAGGATTCCACCTATCAAAAGGGACAATAATATTCTAAGACAAATCGAGGCCATGTTCACTTCTCTAAAATAATCCATTGCACTCATCTCCTACTGGTTTCCCCCACCGGGTTTCCCTTTTTATGATGCCAAGGTCAAAAGGTCATACATTTCATGCTTGCATGAAAAAGTGTGGCTTTGTCTATTCCATGGTCCACAGACGCTGGTATCTGAATTTCTGTTCATTTTCCCGCTCAAGCAGCGCGGTCCATCCGTCCGTCTTTCGGCGAAATACCTCTTCCAGAATCTCTTTCTCAATTTCAACCACTTTTGCCTGTGAACTAACAACGGTATAAGAAGTTCGGGCTCTCTCCTTCGACAGCAGACTCTCCACACCAAACACACTGCCACTTTCCACCATTCTAAGAGTCCTTACCATACCGTCCATGGCAATCATGGTTTCTTCCATCATTCCATCGCCTAATATGTATATCTTAGAAAGTGCACGTTTCTCAGTTACTACGGTATCATTTGCCAGATAAGTGGCCAGCTTACAGTATTCCGCAAGCTTCATAACCTCATCCGCTGTCATAGTCTCAAAAAGTCCGGACTGTTTCAGATACAGACCAATCTGTGCAAGTTGGATCTTGTACATCTTTTCTTCTTCGGTATCGGTTACCTTTATAAAAGACCTCTTGTCAAATTTCGTATTTTTAACAGATAACAACAGCGATAGTTCATTTACAAAAAGATCATGGAGATTATCCAGAACAAGTTCCATAATATCTGTTTTTGCAATATAATAAATGCCTATACTGCTGCCGTACAGTCTATAATTGATAAACAGATTAATGTCTGTGTCATCTGCACTGATCCCATTGATAGCTGCAACATCTCTCCTGCCTGCCTCTAATTCATCCAGTTCGCTAAAATTAACAAAACAATGCACCATTCTGAAATATTCCGGAAATATTATGCCCGCAGCTGCTTCCATATCCTGAATCGTACAGTTACTGTGATTCACCGATTCCTTGATCTGGCTGTCAAGTTCGTTCAGATTGCCATATGCCGTCTGGTCACGAATGATTTTTACCGGGAACAGGTTCATTCTTTCACCATTTTGAGCAACTAACATAAGAGGAGTTTTTTCATCATGATATCTTCCCATCAGGTTTCCCCATGTTAGTAAGAAAACTGCTTTGACCGAAACCTTGTTTTTCACTAAAAATGCTGCAAGGTTCTTAACCAGTCCCTCATCCAGTTCTTTATAGAGAAAAGTCTGCTCTCGGGATCCCCTGCCATATTCATCTGATTTTCTGCATTCACCCGGAATCGTCAGTCTCTTTCCTAGAGGAAGCAGCAGTTTTTTCCAGTATGCAATGCTCTTAAGCCGCAGTTCCTCATTCATTCGTTGTACCATTTTTTCATCAACCGACATATGTGCACTCTGGGTTTCCATCCCGTTAAATATTTTGGAAATCATTGCCCTGACTCCCGTATCATATGGCATATGGGGGTAGATTGAGACAAGAACCATCATTTCATTCCCACTGGTCAGAAAGCCCTGGAGCCCCATTACACAACCAGATTCGATATCATAGTCGCGCCGCATTTGCGCCGCTATTACATTCTTAACAAACAACATCTGCTGATCATGATTCAGATTACTGATATCATGAATCGGAAAGACACTTTCCCTGGTTTCACAGACAACTCTCACCGGTTTTTCAAGTCCTTTATATAAATAAGCAGTACGAAATATAGGATCTTCCTTCAGAAATTCCGTATATTTTTCCATAATCTGTTCTACGTCCACATTTCCCACAAGCCGGTATACAGCCTGCTTGCATTTATTTTTTCTGCCTTTTTTTATCTCTTCCAGCAAATGGTTTTCTTCTTTTGTCAGATATCCAATGTCAACTATATTGGAACGGACTTTCGCTCCAATCTTCCGGATCTCCTTAGAAGGTATCTCTTCAATCAATTTCTGCTTTTCGGCATCCATTTTATCATGTGCTGTAAAATTAGCTAATTCATCATCTTTTTTCTGCGAAAAAGCTTCGTTTAATTTTAAGATAACCTCCCGGTATTTTTCATCATATTTTGGCATAATCGACCCTCCTCATTTTCTTTCGCTTACCCACAGACAAAAACTACCGTCTATACATCGGGAATTTCTTGTAAAACAATTTCTTATCCTGATACATCCCATCTTCTGCCACTTTAATCAGCTCATCAATATCCACTGCTTCTGCCCTCCAGCAGAAGCCGATTGAAGCATATGGAACCTCCTTTTCATCATTCAGGCAGCGTAATTCTTCCACCATCTGAAGAAACTCATCCTCCGTTTTTGATGATGCAATGACCACAAATTCATCACCGCTCATGCGGCAGCACACATCATCAGGAAAGCTTGCTTTCAATATCTCAGCAAAGCTGCAGATCAGTTCATCACCAGCTGCATGTCCAAAATGGTCGTTTGAATATTTTAACCCATTCAGGTCACAGAATACCACACCTACATCAACATCTTTCTTTTCAGCATACCTGCTGCAGTACTGTTCCATATAATGACGGTTATGTAAACCGGTAAGATTATCCGTATATGCCAGATTACTGATATGGGTAATACATCGGTTCAGCTCCTTAATTGCTTCTTTCAAAGTCCTGGCCAGTACACCTACCTCATCTTCTGATTCACACCGGATTGCCACATTCCAATTCCCTTTGGTAATCTCCCTGGCTGCCTGCGTCAATTCATACAAAGGTTTTGTCATCTGCGCCGTAAGCCGTATACCAAGAAGTGTTGCAACCGACAAAACTGCCAGCAGAATAGCCACACACTGCACAACGAGATGGTCTCTTGTCTTATTGATCTCAGCTGCCGGTGCCACAATACCAAGAGTCATGCCATTTTCCAAATACTGGAACACCATACATCGTTTCTCTCCATGCCAGTAATAGGAAAAGATGTCCCCTTCATCTTCTCCCCTGAGATAATCCTCCGCCCCCCGAAGTGCCACATCAAATTCTTCTACTTTTCGTCCTTTCGGGTACTCTTTGGAATAAATGATATCCCCGTCTGCACTTGCCAGCAGTGCATATCCACTGTCATAAGCAGAAATTGCCTTTACCTTTTCCTTCAAAAGATTCAGATCAATATCCATTCCGATCACACCAATGACCATGTCATCCCGGAAGATCGGAATAACATAAGATATCATCTCTTCCCCAATATTCTTGTTTTCATATGGATCCATCCAGGTAGGTCCCCCATTTTCAATCGGCTCATAATACCACCCTACATGCTCCCGGTCATCTGGATCATATGAATCCAGATCGGTCATCGGCTCATCCACAAAAGTTCCATCCTCTTTTTTCACCAGAAATATTCCTGAGGTGGACGTCAAAAGTTCCGGATTAAATCTAAGATATACGCTCAATGCACAATTGGTACTTTGAGCAACATTTTCCATTACATCTTTGATCGTGGCTGTATAAGCTTCCATATAATCTTCATCTGACCAAAGTTCCCGTTTTCCCTCAAGCTGGCTGTCAGCAAAACAGTAGATCGTATCCACAGACTGCTCAATGTCCAGAAGCCATGTATTGATTTCCTGTGTCTTCGTCTCACAAGTCAGATTCATAATCTGGCGGGAATCCGCTTCAACAACCCGGCTGGCATTCATAATCCCTGCTCCACCGGCTAAAACAACGGTTATGAGGACACTTCCCAAGAGCAGTGTCAGGATTTTTTTATGTAGTGATCTCTTCATAATAAACTTCTCCCTGTTATTAATTTATTGTTTCACTTTTTCCTTTACCGGAATCTGGATTTCTACCACGGTTCCCTTACCCAGTACACTAAATATATTCAATCTTCCACCACACATGTTTTCCAGTCTGCTTCTTGCATTGCGGATACCAACCTGTTTTTTGACATCCTGTTCCATCATTTTCCCGCAGTCAAATCCAATTCCATCATCTTCCACCTTAATGATATGGAATCCCTGCTCTTTGCAGGTAGATATGCGGATTGTACCGCCCTCCATTCTTTTCGTAATTCCATGCTTTACCGCATTTTCCACAATCGGCTGCAAAGACAACGCCGGCACTCTAAAATCTTCCGATCTAATATCGTAGATTACATTTAATTTCTCTCCAAACCGTTTTTTCTCAATGGCAAGATAATTTTTTACATGCTTCAGTTCCTGCCGGAATGAAATACTTTCCCTCAAAGTTAAAGAATCAATATTCCCCCTAAGGTATGCAGCAAACTCATCCAGGGTTTCCTCTGCTGCTTTTGGATCCGTCTTGCATAAATACTTGATTGCCGTCAAGGCGTTATAGATAAAATGCGGCTTAATCTGGGAAAGCAATACATCGATTTTCAGATCATACAGTTCCCTTTCCCGATCTCTCAGCATCTTACTCTGCTCCACCATCGCCATAATAAACATAAAAATAACAGAAATACTAATAGCAATATTCACCAGGGATATGCCATAGAAAAAAATCAAAACCACTGTAGCAACAGCTGGAAGTACGATATAGGAAATCATCGAGATAAATAACGGTTTTTTCATTCTTTTACGATACTGAATCAAAAGAGAACAGTCAATCGCCATACAGACTATCCCTATTATCATAGACAATGGATGCATCATATTTCTATGGTAAATATTATCTGCATCAAAATAATAATAGAGATCAATAAACTGGGACACGATAACCAGAAACATTCCAAGGCAGGAAACACCATACCCCAGCAGAACCCTCCGCGGCATCTTGCCCAGATCTTTTTTATCAAAAAGATAACTGCATACATAAGCATGAAACAGAAGCAGAATTACATCGCTTAAAAGAAAGACCAGAAAATTACTAATGCGGACCATGTAGTATCCCACAACTCCAGGATACCCTCTGTATCCCCATGCAAACGCATCCATAACCAGAAGGGTTGCCGTAACAAGCTGCATTGACAAGAGCAGATTCCGTTTCTTTTTTTCCAGACTGCTGAAAGAAATACAGACTGCCGCAATCAGACAAACAATACATCCCCATATTTCAAACGAAACGTGTAGTGACTTTGCAGTAAACATAGCCTTTCTCTCCTTGTATTTTCTCTTATTCCAGTGGCTTTACACAAAACTCTGCCCAACTGTATTGTTTCATATATTCCCCGCGGTAACTGTTTACCGCAGATACATCTTGTTTCAAAAAACGATAATAGTCACATTCAACTTTATTCGTGTCAATGGCAAACTGGTTTCGATTACAAAGAAACACATCTTCTGCATGACATTTTCTCAAAGCTTTTTTTATATCTCCAATGAGATTTCTGAGATAATGGCGGTTTTTCTCAATTTCTTTTGAATCTTCCCACAGCACAGCACACAACTCCCCCGTATTAGCCGATGCCCCTCTAAGATCGACCAGATACGCAAAAATCTCTTTTGCCTTGGAACGGTTAAACTGAACCGGCTCTCCGTTATAGAAGACTTCAAATTTACCAAAACACTGTATCTGAAGTTTTCCACTCTGATATGATACCGGATTACGAAGGTTATGTAATGCCTCTTCCAATGCTTCTTTTTTAAGCGGCTTAAGCAAATACCCTGCTGCATATACGGAAAATGCTTCCAGCGCATATTCACTATATGCAGTAACAAATATAATATTAATATCCGGATGAATCTCCTTTAAGCGTTTTGCCAGTTCAATACCACTCATCCCCGGCATCTCAATATCCAGAAGTGCAATATCAATCCGTTCTTTTCTGGCCGCTTCCAATGCTTTTATATAATTATCCGCACCGATAACCTGCGCATCCGGTCTCACCGTCTGTGCTACTTCTGTTGCTTCACTCATAGCCCAATGCTCGTCATCCACAACCAGTATCCTCATAGATTGTCATACACCATCCATTCTTTTTATAATCCTGTACCCTGTTTATCAATTTATCACGTCAACAGCACCAGAACAGCACCAGTTAAACCTATCGTTTTAATGTTTTAATTGTTTTATAACAACGTTTTATAGTGTATACCTATTATATCATTCTATCCAATTAAGTCAACATATTCCTTGACACACTTCCCTTTACAGAGTATACTTTGTTTTATCAACTCAACAAAATCTTCAGGGCAGGGTGCAACTCCCTACCGGTGGTACAGCCCACGAGCCGCAAGGCATGATTCGGTGCAACTCCGAAGCCGACAGTACAGTCTGGATAGAAGAAGATTTTATTTTTTTTAGCGGATAAAATGTGCCTTGATTGATTGATGGATTCTTTCATTCAGGGCATTTTTTCTTTCATGGAGGAGATCAAAACATGAATGACAAGGAATATATGGCTCTTGCATTAGAGCTTGCCAAAAAAGGCTGCGGCTATGTATCCCCCAATCCAATGGTGGGCGCAGTCATTGTAAAAGACGGCCGCATCATCGGACAAGGATACCATGAGCGCTATGGCGATCTCCACGCAGAGCGGAATGCATTAAAACACTGCAGTGAGTCCCCTGATGGCGCCACCATCTATGTTACCCTGGAACCGTGCTGCCATCACGGAAAACAGCCACCCTGTGTGGATGCAATCATTGAAGCCGGGATTTCCCGTGTTGTCATTGGCTCCGGCGATCCCAATCCTCTTGTCAGCGGAAAGGGCATCCGTCTGTTAAAGGAACATGGCATCCAGATTACACAACACATTCTGGAAGAAGAATGCAACCGGCTGAATGAAGTATTTTTTCACTTTATCCGGACAAAAACTCCTTATGTAGTGATGAAGTATGCCATGACCATGGATGGAAAAATCGCCACCTACACCGGAGCCTCCAAGTGGATTACCGGGGAAGAGGCAAGAGCCCATGTCCAGACACAGCGCCACCGCTTCAGCGGTATCATGGCAGGAATCGGAACCATTCTTTCGGATGATTCCTTATTAACCTGCCGCCTGGAACAGGGAATAAATCCAGTCCGGATTATCTGTGACAGCCAGCTTCGGACTCCCCTTTCTTCCAGAATCGCTGCCACTGCCGCAGAGGTTCCCACCATCCTTGCCACATTATGCCAGGATGAAAGTAAACATGCTCCCTACAGGGAAAAAGGCTTTCAGATTCTTACCCTTCCTGAGAAAAATGGCCATATCAATCTGACGGAATTATTGAAGCAGCTTGGCAGCCGGAATATCGACAGCATCTTGCTGGAAGGGGGCGCAGAGCTGAACTGGTCTTTCTTAGAAGAGGGACTGGTGCAGAAAGTGCAGACCTATCTTGCCCCGAAGCTGTTTGGCGGAGCAGATGCCAAATCCCCTGTAGGTGGCATCGGATATTGTGTCCCGGATCTTTGCACACGGTTAAAAAACAGCGTGGTGACAAAATTAGGGGATGATTTTCTCATTGAAAGCGAGGTATGCCACTAACATGTTTACAGGAATCATTGAAGAGATTGGAACCATTAAACAGATTCAAAAAGGGGCTCATTCTGCTATCCTGCACATTCAGGCTAAGGAAATCCTGTCGGATGTGCATATTGGTGACAGCATTGCCGTAAACGGCGTATGCCTCACCGTCACCTCCTATGGAGATTCCGGATTTACTGCGGATGTGATGCATGAGACGCTTAACCGTTCTTCCCTGGCACACGCTGGCGTAGGAAGCCATGTGAACCTGGAGCGGGCCATGCCTGCAAACGGACGTTTTGGCGGCCACATTGTGGCAGGGCATGTGGATGGAGTGGGCACCATTACAGACATCACCCGGGACGACAATGCCATCTGGTATACCATCCAGACAGATTCCGACGTGCTTCGGTATATTGTTGAAAAAGGTTCCATCGCCATCGATGGCATCAGTCTCACCGTAGCAAAGGTGTCTTCCGCCTCATTCGCCATCTCTGCTATTCCACACACGGTAAGCGTAACGGTGCTTAAGGAGCGGAAAACGGGTGACACGGTGAATCTTGAGACTGATATCATTGGAAAATATTTGGAAAAGCTGCTGTCTCATCCGGAAGAACCAGAAGCCAGCAGCCAGTCGGTTATCACACGGGATTTTTTAGCAAAATACGGATACTAATCCGTCTCACACGATTCCCATCCAAAACAATCATGACAATACAGAGAGAAAGGAGACAGTTTTTAATATGTTTTCATTTAATACGATTGAAGAAGCACTGGAAGATCTGCGGAACGGAAAAATTGTCCTTGTGACAGATGATCCGAACCGGGAAAATGAAGGGGATTTTATCTGTGCTGCACAGTTTGCCACCACGGAAAATATTAATTTTATGGCAACCCACGGAAAAGGCCTGATCTGCATGCCAATGTCTGAGGAATATGTGAAAAAGCTTCAGATTCCCCAGATGGTATCTAATAATACCGATAACCACGAAACGGCATTTACGGTATCCATCGACCATATCAGCACTACCACCGGCATCTCTGCTGCGGAACGTTCCATTACTGCCATGAAATGCGTGGAGGAAGGCACCCGGCCGGAAGATTTCCGGCGCCCGGGTCACATGTTTCCCCTGCTTTCCAAAGAACACGGTGTGTTAGAGCGAAACGGCCATACCGAGGCCACTGTAGACCTGATGCGTCTTGCCGGCTTAAAGGAATGTGGTCTTTGCTGTGAAATCATGCGGGAAGACGGAACGATGATGCGGACACCGGAATTAATCGAGCTTGCAAAGGAGTGGAACCTGACCTTTATCACCATTGCCGATCTGCAAAACTACCGGAAACGCCATGAAAAATTAGTGGACCGGGTGACCACCACAAAAATGCCAACGAAATATGGGGAATTCATGGCTTATGGATATGTAAACAAACTAAATGGCGAACACCATGTAGCCCTGGTAAAAGGGGATATTGGGGACGGAGAAGATATCCTGTGCCGGGTACATTCCGAATGCCTCACCGGAGACACCTTCGGCTCCCTGCGCTGTGACTGCGGACAGCAGTTTGCCTCCGCCATGACCCAGATTGAACAGGAAGGCAGGGGCATCCTGCTTTACATGCGTCAGGAAGGCCGGGGCATCGGTCTGATTAACAAGCTGAAAGCCTACGAACTGCAGGAACAGGGCATGGATACGCTGGAAGCCAATTTATATCTGGGCTTTGCCGGTGACGAACGGGAATATTATATCGGTGCACAGATTCTCAAGGATCTTGGGGTAAAAACCATGCGGCTTTTGACCAACAACCCGGATAAGGTATACCAGCTGTCCGATTTTGGTATCGAAATCCAGGAGCGGGTTCCAATCCAGATGGACGCTACGGCATATGATCTTCCTTATCTGAAGACAAAGCAGAATAAGATGGGACATATTCTGGATTATTAGAGCAGGTATTTTTCGAGTCCCCCCTCAAAGCAATAACAACATTTTTATTATAAAAGGAGAAATGAAATGATGAAAACTTACGAAGGAAATCTTGTATCAAAGGACATGAAGATTGGTATTGTAGCAGCTCGTTTTAATGAATTCATTACATCGAAACTGGTAAGCGGAGCGATGGACGGGCTGCTGCGGCATGATGTGAAGGAAGAAGATATCCAGATTGCCTGGGTACCAGGAGCATTTGAGATTCCCCTGATTGCTTCCAAGATGGCAAAAAGCGGAAAGTACGATGCAATTATCTGTCTTGGTGCGGTCATCCGCGGCAACACAAGTCACTATGATTATGTGTGCAACGAAGTGTCAAAAGGAATTGCATCCGTTTCTCTCTCCAGCGAGATTCCGGTTATGTTCGGTATCCTGACAACAGAAAATATTGAGCAGGCCATCGAGCGTGCCGGTACAAAGGCAGGAAATAAAGGCTATGACTGTGCATTGGGTGCCATTGAGATGGTAAACCTGATCCGGGAGATTGAAAGCTAGAACCGTGTACTGCTAGGCAGATGAAGTAGAAAACCCCAGAACCTCCTTTGGCTCTGGGGTTTTCTGTGTCAACACATCGAAATGTAGATAATAAGCTTATATATTACAATCCGTGCATCAATCTTTAGGTTATCATATAATTTTTTTAGGTTTCCTTTTTTCTTTTTTATCGAAAGAATATCCGCCCTTCACTTTCAAAAATAAGGCTCTTATGACGCTGTAATGGCATCCTTCATGCTTTTCACATACTCATAGATATACGATGCCGCATCTTTCCCATGTTCTTCAATAATTTTTACAATGGCGCTTCCCACAATGACTCCATCCGCGGTCTTACTAATCTTCGCCGCCTGCTCTGGAGTGTGAATTCCAAATCCCACTGCCGCAGGTACCGAAGCATTCTCCTTTGCCACCGCCAGAATGGAATCGAGATCTGTGGTAATCTCTCCACGCATACCAGTAACTCCCAGGGAAGACACCACATATAAAAATCCATCTGCCTCTTCTGCAATCTGGGCAATTCTCTGCTCGGAGGTAGGCGCAATCAGGGAGATAACGGATACCTGATGGGGTTCTGCTATCTGTCTGACTTCCTCCTTCTCTTCATATGGGAGATCCGGAATGATCACGCCATCTATTCCTGCTTCTTCACAACGAAGAAAGAATTTCTCATATCCATAATGAAATACCGGATTTAAATAGGTCATGAACACAAGTGGTATCTGGGTCTTTTTCCGGATGCGGGTTACCATATCAAATAACTGGTCTGTTGTTGTTCCTGCTTCTAATGCCCGAAGGTCGGCTGCCTGAATAACTGGTCCCTCCGCAATCGGGTCGGAAAAAGGGATTCCAATTTCAATTAAATCTGCTCCGCCCTGAATCATGGCATCGATATATTCTTCTGTTTTCTCAATTCCACCATCCCCGCCGGTCAAAAAAGGAATGAATGCTTTTTTATTTAAGAATGCACTGGCAATTCGATTCTTAGTCATGAATATCAACCCCCCTGTATCTTGCAATTGCTGCTACATCTTTGTCACCTCGTCCGGACAGACAGATGATAATAATCTGGTCTTTTCTCATCGTTGGTGCAATCTTCATGGCATGTGCCACGGCATGGGCACTTTCGATCGCGCAGATGATGCCTTCTGTTCTTGCAATGTATTCAAATGCGTTTACTGCCTCTTCATCGGTAACCGGAACATACTGGGCTCTTCCGGTATCGTGAAGGTTCGCATGTTCTGGTCCGATTCCCGGATAATCGAGTCCCGCAGAGATGGAATACACCGGTGCAATCTGTCCATATTCATCCTGGCAGAAATAAGACTTCATACCGTGGAATACCCCGAGACTTCCATTGGCTATCGTTGCTGCATTTTCTTTCGTATCCACACCTTTTCCGGCCGCCTCACAGCCGATAAGCTTGACGCTCTCATCCGGAATGAAGTTGTAGAACATTCCCATGGCGTTACTTCCACCGCCTACGCATGCCATGACTACATCCGGCAGTTTTCCTTCTTTCAAAAGAATCTGTTCCCTTGCCTCTTTACTGATAATGCTCTGGAAATCCCGCACAATCATCGGAAATGGATGAGGACCCATAACGGAGCCTAATACATAATGGGTATCGGATACCCGGTTTGTCCACTCCCGCATCGTTTCATTTACCGCATCTTTTAACGTCATCGTTCCTGTCGTAACCGGATGCACTTTAGCACCTAAGAGTTCCATCCGGTACACATTCAACGCCTGCCGGTCAGTATCCATTTTTCCCATAAAAATCTCGCATTCCATACCAAGAAGTGCTGCAGCCGTAGCGGTTGCCACACCGTGCTGTCCCGCACCGGTCTCTGCGATGACTCTTGTCTTTCCCATCTTTTTTGCCATGAGAACCTGGCCTAATACGTTATTAATCTTATGAGAACCGGTATGGTTTAAATCTTCCCGTTTCAGATAGATTTTGGCACCACCCAGATCCTTTGTCATTTTCTCTGCATAATACAAAAGAGATGGGCGGCCTGCATAATTTTTTAATAAGTCATCAAGTTCCCGGTTGAAATCCGGATCCTTTTTATAAAATTCGTATGCTTCCTCAAGATGAATAATCTCATTCATCAATGTTTCGGGAATATATTGTCCTCCATGTATTCCATATCTACCTTTCATAGGTTCGTATCCTCCTTATCAGTTCTTTCATCTTTTCCCGGTCCTTCACCCCGTCTGTTTCCACACTGCTGCTGGCATCTAGCGCAAATGCCTCTGTTTCCTGTATGGCTTTCCGGGCATTTTCTGCGTTGATTCCGCCCGCCAGAAAATAAGGTTTGGAAAGCTTCTTTGGAATATGCTCCCAGGAAAACGTCTTTCCACTTCCGGCTCCGCTGTCAAGCAGCAGGTAATCGGCCGGAAGGACTTGTGCCTCCAAAATGGATGCCTCGCCGTTTACCCGGACTGCCCGTATAACCGGGCAGCCACATTTTTTCTTCAGATACCGGATCTCTTCTTCTGTCTCATTTCCGTGAAGCTGCGCGATCTGGATGATTCCTTTCCCGACCAGCGAGGCGATCCAGTCCATGTCCTGGTCTACGAATACCCCCACTGCGGGAATGGACGAAACCAGTGCGTTCCGAAGTTCCATTGCGTCCTCTGCAGACACCTTCCGTCTGCTTTCGGCAAACACAAATCCTACATAGTCCGGCTTAAGCTCATTGGCAAAGGCAATGTCTTCTAACCTTGTTAAACCACATATTTTAATCTTTGCCATGCCCTCACCCTTTCAGCCATTGAAGCGTCTTTGTCTTGTCTTCGCTCTTCATAAGTGTCTCGCCAATGAGCACGGCATCTGCCCCGGCTTCTCTTAAATGAGCAATGTCCTCTGGTGTCTTGATACCACTTTCGGATACAAATAACACTTCCTCTGGAACAAGATGCCTAAGCCTCTTTGCCGTATCTACATCTACCTGGAAGTTCGTCAGATCCCGGTTATTGGCACCAATAATTCTGGCTCCCTGGCGAACCGCTTTATCGATCTGCTCTTTCGTGTGGGCTTCTACCAGAGCAGAAAGGCCAAGCCTGTGTGCCGTCTCAAGATATTCCATTAACTGTTTTTCTTCCGTGATCTCACAGATCAACAGAACTGCGGAGGCTCCGATTACCTTTGCCTCATAGATCTGATACACGTCTACCACAAAATCCTTACGCAAAAGCGGAAGTGACACCTCCTTTGAGATTTCGGTCAGATACCGGTTGTCCCCTAGAAAGTACTTTGGCTCTGTAAGTACAGAGATGGCAGAAGCACCTGCCTTCTCATACTCCTTTGCGATCTTCACATAATCAAACGACTCGGCAATAATTCCCTTTGAGGGGGATGCTTTTTTTACTTCACAGATAAAAGAAATGTCCGGCTTTTTTAACGCCTGTTCAAACGGAAAGAAAAAACGTTTGCCATTTTCTTCCCACTCTTTTTGGGAAAGTGTTTCGGCCTGCTCTTTCATGCGTTCGAAAGAGACTGCCTCCTTGCTCTCCAAAACACGCTTTTTCGTATCTTCTGCTATTTTTTCTAGTATCATTTATTTTCTCCATTTGAATACGCAATGAACTGGTTCAGTTTTTCCATAGCCTTTCCACTGTCAATGATCTGCTCCACTTCTTTGACCGCATCCGCCATGGAAAGATTTTCCTTTGCCACATGAAGTGCTGCAGCACAGTTTAATACAACCGCATCTCTCTTTGGTCCTTTCACTCCGGAGAGAATATCTCTGGTGATTTTTGCATTCTCCTCCGGCGTACCGCCTTTTAAGTCATCTTTTGAGCAGCGGGTAAAGCCAAACTGCTCTGGTGTAATCTCATATTTTATAATCGTTCCATCTTTTAATTCACATACACTGGTCGGCGCACTAAGGGAGATCTCATCGAGGCAGTCCTGTCCGTATACAACCATGGCACGTTTGACTCCAAGACGGGATAATACCTGTGTCAAAGGCTCTAACAGACTCTCATCATATACACCCATAAGCTGCAGGGTAGCTCCCGCCGGATTGGAAAGGGGGCCAAGAATATTAAAAACTGTGCGGATGGCAAGCTGTTTGCGGACCGGTGCCACATATTTCATGGCAAGATGATACTTCTGGGCAAACAGGAAGCAGATGTTAATATTTTCCAGCATTTGTTTACTTGTCTCTGGTGATACGGTAATGTCAACGCCTAATGCTTCTAACACATCTGCCGCACCGCATTTACTGGAAGCTGCCCGGTTGCCATGCTTTGCTACCGGAACTCCTGCTGCAGCTGCAATAATGGAAGCAGTGGTGGAGATGTTAAAGGAATTGGAATGATCCCCGCCCGTTCCTACGATCTCCAATACATCCATATCATGAAGCAGTTTTACTGCATGGTTGCGCATTCCTTTTGCAGAACCGCTGATCTCATCAATAGTTTCTCCTTTCATGCTCAGTGCCACCAGATACGCACCAATCTGCAGCTCTGATACCGTACCGCTCATAATCTCATCCATAACCTGTTCTGCCATCTCGTAGGTTAAATCTTCTTTGTTTGATAACTGAATAATTGCTTCACGAATCATTTGTTTTCTCCTCCTAAAAATGAAATCATAATCTCTTTGCCAAGTGGGGTCAAAATGGATTCCGGGTGAAACTGGACTCCGTATACTTGATTTTTCTCATCACTGACTGCCATTACTTCTTTGTCTTCTGTCTCGGCGGTCACCGTCAGGCTGTCCGGCATCGTTTCTTTTAATGCTGCCAGGGAATGATACCTTGCCACTTGGAACTGCTTCGGCAGCCGTTCAAAAATTTTTGTTTTGGCTGTTACGGTTACCTGTGATGTTTTCCCATGCATAAGCTGTTTTGCATAGCCAACCTCTGCGCCGTATGCCTTGCAGATGGACTGATGTCCAAGACACACACCAAGAATCGGGATTTTTCCTCTTCCTTTTTTTACCATATCGATACAGATTCCTGCATCTTCCGGTCTGCCGGGTCCCGGAGATAATATAATATGGGATGGCTTACTTTCAAGAATTTCTTCTGGTGTCATCTCGTCATTCCGGATTACTTTGATATCCGGGTTAATGGTTCCAATCAACTGATATAGGTTATAACTAAAGCTGTCATAATTATCAATGAGCAGTATCATCCTTCCAGTTCTCCTTCCCCAAGTTTGAGCGCTTTTCGCACTGCACCTGCTTTATTAATGCATTCCTGATATTCCTTCTCCGGAACACTGTCTGCCACGATTCCGGCTCCGGAACGGATGAATACTTTCCCGTTCTTTTTATAGGCCAGCCGGATGGCGATACAAGTGTCGAGGTTGCCGGTAAAATCAATATAACCAATCGCACCTCCATAGATGCCCCGCTTATTGTTTTCCAGTTCATTGATGATCTCACATGCCCGGATCTTTGGCGCGCCCGACAGGGTACCTGCCGGGAGAATGGAATCTACCGCATCCAGTGCCGACAACTCCTTTCGAAGCGTTCCTCTAACCGTGGAACCAATGTGCATCACATGGGAATACCGCTCAATGGACATATATTTTTCCACTTCCACACTGCCAAATTCACTGATCTTTCCAATATCATTTCTCCCAAGATCCACCAGCATATTATGTTCTGCCAGCTCTTTCTCATCTGCTAACAATTCTTTCTCAAGCTCTAAGTCTTCTTTTCTTGTCTTTCCCCTTGGTCTTGTTCCCGCCAGTGGAAAGGTGTGCAGTACATTGTCTTCCAGTTTTACCAGTGTCTCTGGGGAAGCTCCTGCAATCTCCAGGTCATCACTGGAGAAATAGAACATATACGGTGATGGATTCAAGGTACGCAGAACCCGGTATGTATTTAACAGGCTTCCTTCAAAATCTGCTTCCAGCCGGTTCGAAAGCACCACCTGAAAGATGTCGCCCTCCCGGATATAGTTCTTTGCCTTCTCCACCATCTGGCAGTAGGCTTCCTTATCAAACAACGCCCTGAAATCCGATGTGAGCTTAGAGGGCTGAATTGCTTTTTTCTTCCCGTTTTTAATCAGCTGCTCCATCCGGTCAAGCATAAGCCTTCCCCGTTCATATTCTGTTTCCACATTTTCTGTGCGGATATTCACGATCAACACGATCTTCTGCCGCAGATTATCAAAGGCGATTACTTTGTCAAACAGCATCAGATCCGCATCATTGAATCCTTCTTTATCTTCTGCATCGAGGACAAGAGATGGCTCTGCGTATTTCATGTAATCATAGGAAAAATAACCTACCAGTCCGCCGGTAAAGGTTGGAAGCCCTTCAAGCTTCACACTTTTATTTTCATCTATAATCTGTTTAATCTGGGCTCCCGGATGTTCTGTCTCCATCGTTATTTTCGTTCCATTGTTAATCGTCATATGACCATTTCTTACCGTAAGCTCCAGTGTAGGATCATATCCAAGAAACGTATAGCGTCCCCATTTTTCCCGGTCTTCCACACTTTCCAGCATATAACAGTGGGTACTGACATTCATAAGAATCCGAAGCACTTCCATCGGTGTCCGGATGTCCGAATAAATCTCTTTACTCAAAGGGAGTACTTTGCAGTCTTCTTTCTGTGCCAGTGTTTTTACATCTTCCATCGACAGGTTATACATCTCATTACCTCCTTTTTGATAAATAAAAAGTCCCTGACAGAAACCGTTACCTCTATTCGTAACGGTCTCTATCAGGGACGAATCATCTAAAACTGAAATCCGCGGTGCCACCCTGCTATATGGATTGCTCCATACTCTTTACCAGATACCTTCATATCTGTGACAACTGACGTATGCCTCACGTCATAGAATACTCAGCAGTCTTATCCCGTATCATTTCAAAAACTGCCTTTGACTATGCCCTCAGCGGTCCATTTAATAACCTGCATCTCCACCCGGCTCTCAGCCTGCCCGGACTCTCTGTACAGCGCATGAATTATTTTTATCTCCGCCTCAACGGTTTCACGATTTTATTTATAATTATAATAGCACGATTTTCTCATCTGTCAACCACTAAATTCTCTTAAAACGATGACTCAATCACTTCTTTCAGTGTCGCACCCGACTGCTGCAGTTTTTTCGTTTCTTCTTCATCTAGTGAAATCGGAACAAGGCGCTCCACACCACCTGAACCTACGATGGCAGGCATTGATAATGCCACACCCGATATTCCGTACTCTCCATGCATCATAGTAGATACCGGAAGAACGGATTTTTCATTTCGCATAATTGCTTCGCAGATACGGCGGACTGCCATTGCAACACCATAATAAGTGGCACGTTTCCGCTCTATAATCTCATAAGCACTGTTTTTTACGTTCTGATAGATACGTTCGGTCTGGTTGTCGTGGTCATAGTAACCTCTCATCTCACAGAACTGGTGAAGCGGCACACCGGATACGTTGGCACTGCTCCATACCGCCAGTTCACTGTCACCATGTTCCCCGATAATAAATGCATGAACACTGCGGCTGTCCACTCCCAGATGTTCTCCAAGCTGGTACTTCAACCGGGCAGTATCCAGCACGGTTCCTGATCCGATTACGCGGTTTTCCGGGAAACCGGATAGTTTCAAGGCCGTGTAGGTCAGAATATCAACCGGATTGGATACAACTAAAAGAATTCCGCCACATCCCCTTTTTGCGATCTCCGGAATAATCGACTGAAAGATTGCAATATTTTTATGCACCAGATCAAGACGTGTCTCGTCTGGCTTCTGATTGGCTCCGGCGGTTATAATAATAATGGCCGCATCTACTATATCGTCATAGCTTCCGGCATATATTTTCATCGGACGGGAAAATGGAATTCCATGGCTGATATCCATTGCCTCACCTTCCGCTTTCATAGGATCTGCATCAATCAGTACAATCTCTGAGAACAGACTGCTCTGCATGAGACTAAATACGGAAGCAGAACCTACAAATCCGCATCCTATCATTGCTGCCTTTCTCGGGTTTACATGAACTTGTGTTTCCATGATTCGAGTTGCTCCTTTCTTATACTACTATACTACTGCAGTTTTTACTGTCGTTGTCATTACCCTTTATTATACCGCACAGACTTTAATCATATTCGTTGTCCCGGAGATTCCAAGAGGCACTCCGGAAGTAATGACTGCCACATCTCCTTCTTTCAGAATTCCAACCTGCTTCGCTGTTTCTACCGCATGGTCAAACAGTTCCAGCACATCTTCTTTTTCTTCCAGCAAAAGCGGCTGCACGCCCCATACAAGGCTTAACTGGCGGCACACCTTTGTGTTGGTGGAACAGCCAAGAATATTACAGTTCGGACGGTATCTGGATACCATTCTCGCTGCTCTTCCTGATTTCGTAACGGTAATAATTGCCTGGGCTTCCAGGTCATAGGAAGTCATACAGGTTGCATGAGAGATTGCATCCGTAATATCCCGGCGTTCATTTTGAAAGGACACTAGAAAACGCTTCCGGTAATCAATGTCCTGTTCTGTCCGCTCCGCAATTCTCACCATCATTTTTAAAGCTTCCACCGGATATTTTCCGGCTGCCGTTTCTCCGGACAGCATAATCGCACCCGTTCCATCATAGATAGCATTCGCCACATCGGTAGCTTCTGCTCTGGTAGGTCTTGGATTCTTTATCATGGAATCCAGCATCTGGGTTGCAGTAATCACCAGTTTTCCTGCTGCACATGCCTTCTTAATCATCATTTTCTGGATAACGGGAACTTCTTCTACCGGAATCTCCACACCCATATCCCCTCTTGCAATCATTACTCCATCGGATGCTTCCAGAATCTCATCAATATGTTCGACTCCCTGATTATTTTCAATTTTAGCAATAATTTTAATGTTCTGGCCGCCATTTGCATTCAGATGATCCCGGATTGTCTTTACATCATCCGCCGTCCGGACAAAGGAAGCGGCTACATAGTCATAGTCATGCTCAATTCCCCAGATAATATCCCGTTTGTCTTTTTCACTCATGTATGGCATGGATAGCTCTACATTTGGCAGATTCACACCTTTATTATTCGAAAGTACCCCTCCGTTTTTTACAACACAGCGCACATCGTTTTCCACGACTTCTATTACTTCCAATTCAATCAGACCGTCATCGAGAAGTACCCGGGTTCCTTTCGTTACTTCCTTTGGAAAGTTTTTATAGGTAACTGCCACTTCATGTTCATTTCCAATAATATCTCTTGTAGTCAGGGTAAACTCATTGTCTACTTCCAGATTCACCGGCGGATTCTCAAACTGCTTTACCCGGATCTCCGGTCCCTTTGTGTCAAGCAACGTTGCAACGCAGGCATTCTGCTTCTTGATCTCTTCTTTTAACTGATTTAACCGTTTTTCATGTTCTTCATAAGTCCCATGTGAGAAATTAAAACGTGCAACATTCATCCCTTCCTGAATCAGTTCCTTTACATGCATATCCGAAGCTGGTCCCAATGTACATATAACCTTTGTTTTACGCATTAATACACTCCTCTTTTCCTATGACATTTTTAGCAAAAATTATAACTACTATTTCAATATAAATGATATGAGGGTCAAAAGGTATTTTGCCCCTCATTTGATACACGAATTGCTCCGTTGCTACGCAACTTCCGCAATTCTACACACATTCGGAATCCGTTGATTTTCTAGGGAAAATCACTACTTCCTCATGTGTGTGCAGGTCAACAAGTCAGAACTCTTATCCTGCAAGCAGGAACGAGTTCTGACCTTTTGACCCTTGTATCATAAATCATAGCATCCAAGGGTAAAATGTCAAGTAAAAACAGTGTAAATTCAGCATAACACATCCGTAACAGTTCAGCCGTGACGAGCGCACAGCCACCGGAAGTATGCAGAATATCAGGTACCATGAAATATCCCTTTGAACACGTCGGCACTTGGTTTTGCGTTTTTTTGTGCAGAAAACTAGATATTCTGTTTCAGATACGTTATAATAAAACATATGTTAGGGGGCTTATCTATGTGGTTATTTTTTGCAATCCTGTCTGCACTCTTTGCAGCTCTTACCTCCATCCTTGCCAAAATTGGTATTGACGGTGTGAATTCAAATCTGGCTACTGCCATACGGACAGTTGTTGTGGTTTTGATGGCCTGGGGAATGGTTTTTCTTACCCATGCCCAGAAAGGATTGAATGCAATCAGTAAAAAAAGCTGGCTGTTTTTAATCTTATCGGGACTGGCCACCGGAGCATCCTGGCTCTGTTACTATAAAGCATTACAAACCGGCGATGTCTCCAGGGTTGTCCCGATTGATAAACTAAGTGTGGTGGTTACGATCGTTTTAGCCTTCGTTTTTCTTCACGAAGAAGTATCGGTAAAGTCTGCCATCGGATGCGTACTAATTGGACTTGGGACTTTGGTGATGGTGATCTAGCCTAATCTGTCCGCCTGTTCCCCCAGAAAAACAATGCCACAGTTCCAGGACCGGTATGGCTGCCGATGGTCGTGCCGACGTAATTGATCTCTACTTTTCCATCCAGCTTATGGAATCTTTCTTCCACCAGCTTTGCTACTTCCTTGGCATCTTCCAGACAACCGGACTGGGATATATAGCATTTTCCGGAATAATCCAGTCCATCCTGGGCATTTTCCACCATTTTATCTACAATCGCCTGTATAACCTTCTTTTTTGTCCGGACCTTATATCGTGGAATGAGTTTTCCCATATGATCCATATTCAGCAGCGGGCAGATATTCAATATGGTGCCAATGGCTCCTGCGGTCTTTGATATCCGTCCGCCTTTGATATAAAAAGAAAGATCAGTAGAGAAAAACCAATGGTGCAGGTTAAGCTTATTTTCTTCCACCCACGCATGCAGTTCTTCGATCGTTTTGCCTTCGTCCCGCAGTCTGGCCAAAGTATCCATAATCAATCCGTATCCGGAGGATGCCCCAAGAGAATCGACGAGCAGGATCTTTCTTTCCGGATATTTCTCCATAAGTACCTGTCTGGCCACATTTGCCGAATTCATGACTCCTGATATTCCGCTTGAGAGACAGACATGGAGAATATCATACCCGTCCTGTAAGAATGGTTCAAAGTATTCTTGAAATTCCTCTGCATTGATCTGTGAAGTACTGGTTGGCGCCCCGTTCGCCATTCTCTGATAGAACTCTTCAAACGGAACCGATTGTCCTAAATCATCTGCATATTCTACTCCATCTAACTGATAGTGAAAGCATACATATTTTACGTGAATCTTCTCAAAATGTTCTTTCGTGAGATCTGCTGTTGAACAACAGCTTAAAATATATCTGCTCATAATCTGTCCTTTCTGCGTCAGCCTAGTTATGCTAATGCAGCCGTAATAATCGCCATTGAATATACCTCAGATGCGTTACAGCCACGCGACAGATCGTTGATCGGCGCATTCAGTCCTAACAGGATCGGACCGTAAGCATCAAAGTTACCAACGCGCTGTGCAATCTTGTAGCCGATATTTCCGGCATTAATGTCAGGGAAAATGAAGGTGTTTGCATGTCCTGCCACCTCGGAATCCGGGCACTTGGTACGTGCCACACGAGGAGATACGGCAGCGTCAAACTGAAGCTCTCCCTCGATAGGAAGGTCGGGTGCTTTTGCCTTTGCCTTTATAGCTGCATTACGCATCTTATCTACATCCTCGCCTGAACCGGAACCAAAGGTAGAATAGCTAAGGAATGCAATCTTCGGGTCAATACCGAAAATCTTCGCACATTTTGCACTCTCCAGTGCAATCTCAACCAGCTCATCCTCAGTAGGCTTGATATTGATCGCACAGTCGCTCATTGCAATCACCTCATTATCACCGGTTGCACTTGGTCTTACAAGGATAAAGCAGGAGGATACGATGGTATTTCCAGGCTTTGTCTTGATGAGCTGTAATGCAGGACGAACGGTATCTGCGGTAGAATATGTGGCACCGCCAAGTAATGCATCCGCTTCACCCATCTTTACGAGCATCGTTCCAAAGTAGTTTGCCTGCGCCAGTGTCTTCTTTGCCTGCTCAGGTGTCACACCCTTGCTCTTTCGAAGCTCACAGAACAGCTCCACCATCTCATCTATCCGCTCATATTTCGCAGGATCTACGATGTGTGCACCACGGATATTGAAGCCGCTCTCCTCAGCCGCTTTCTGGATCACATCCTCATTTCCAACAAGAACAGGGCTTAAGAAATTGCTGGCAAGCAGACGTGAGGCTGCCTCCAGGATACGCGGATCACTCCCCTCTGTGAACACGATCTTCTTCGGGTTTTTCTTTAAAATGTCAATCAACTGTCCAAAACCAAACATGACTCTTCTCCTTTTCTATTTACTATTTTTAAGAATCTTTGTTTGTTTTTATTGTAATCCTTTATTATATAAAATACAATAGAGACCCTGCTTTGTATCTATTAAAAAGCAAAGTAACATGCCGGCTCTGTTTATAACTGTCCAGATACGGTAATGTCAGTCTTCTTCTGTTGATAAAGAAAGAGCATCCATAAGGATGCCCTTTCTAAAGTATCATTTTATACGATTCAGACTATCTGCCGCCAAATAATCGAACGTCCGTTCATTATTTACTAGCAATTGCTGCCTGTGCTGCTGCAAGTCTTGCAATCGGAACACGGAATGGTGAGCAGGATACATAATCCAGACCAATCTTATGGCAGAATTCTACGGAAGATGGATCTCCGCCGTGCTCGCCACAGATACCAACATGAAGTTTTGGATTAACCGGCTTACCAAGTTTGATTGCTGTCTCCATTAATTTACCAACACCATTCTGGTCTAATTTTGCAAATGGATCGTTCTCGAAGATCTTAGCATCATAGTAAGCATCTAAGAACTTACCAGCATCATCACGGGAGAAGCCGAATGTCATCTGTGTTAAGTCGTTGGTACCGAAGCAGAAGAAGTCAGCCTCTGTTGCGATCTCATCAGCAGTCAGTGCTGCTCTAGGGATCTCAATCATGGTACCTACTTCGTACTCTAATTTCACACCGGCAGCTGCGATCTCAGCGTCAGCAGTCTCAACAACTACTTTCTTCACATATTTTAACTCTTTGATCTCGCATACCAATGGAATCATAATCTCTGGTTTTACAGTCCAGTCTGCATGTGCTTTCTGAACGTTGATTGCAGCGCGGATAACTGCTTTTGTCTGCATCTTAGCGATCTCTGGGTAAGTTACCGCAAGACGGCATCCACGATGTCCCATCATTGGGTTGAACTCATGTAAGGAATCAATGATTGCTTTGATTTCTTCTACGGATTTACCCTGAGCATCTGCAAGTTTCTTGATATCTGCTTCTTCTGTAGGAACGAACTCATGAAGAGGAGGATCTAAGAAACGGATGGTAACCGGGCATCCTTCCAGAGCTTCGTATAATTTCTCGAAGTCTCCCTGCTGATATGGAAGGATCTTATCCAGTGCTGCTTCTCTCTCTTCTACTGTATCAGAACAGATCATCTCACGGAATGCTGCGATTCTGTCTTCTTCAAAGAACATATGCTCTGTACGGCAAAGACCGATACCTTCTGCACCAAGCTCACGTGCTTTCTTCGCATCTGCAGGAGTATCTGCATTTGTACGAACTTTTAATGTTCTGTATTTGTCAGCCCAAGCCATGATTCTTCCGAACTCACCAGCGATTGTAGCATCAACCGTCTTGATTGCACCATCGTAGATGTTACCGGTAGAACCATCGATGGAGATGAAATCTCCTTCATGATATTCTTTACCAGCTAACGTAAATTTCTTATTTTCTTCATCCATTGTGATGTCACCACAGCCGGATACACAGCAGGTACCCATACCACGGGCAACTACAGCTGCATGGCTGGTCATACCACCACGAACGGTTAAGATACCCTGGGATGCTTTCATACCAGTGATATCTTCTGGAGAAGTCTCAAGACGAACAAGAACGACTTTCTCACCTCTTGCATTCCAGTTCTCTGCATCTTCAGCTGTGAAGACAATCTTACCACATGCAGCACCTGGTGAAGCGCCAAGTCCTTTTCCAACTGGAGTAGCTGCTTTTAATGCAGCAGCATCAAACTGTGGATGTAATAAAGTATCTAAGTTACGAGGATCGATCATGGCAACTGCTTCTTCTTCCGTTCTCATGCCTTCGTCTACTAAGTCACAGGCAATCTTTAAAGCAGCCTGAGCAGTTCTCTTACCATTTCTGGTCTGAAGCATATAGAGTTTCTTATTCTCAACTGTGAACTCCATATCCTGCATATCTCTGTAGTGATCTTCAAGAGTCTTGCATACATCCTGGAACTGTTTGAATGCTTCCGGGAATTTATCAGCCATTTCCTGAATTGGCATTGGAGTACGAACACCAGCAACTACGTCTTCACCCTGAGCATTAATTAAGAACTCGCCCATAAGCTTCTTCTCGCCGGTAGCCGGGTCTCTTGTGAATGCAACACCGGTACCACAGTCATCGCCCATGTTACCGAATGCCATAGACTGTACGTTAACAGCAGTTCCCCAGGAATATGGGATATCGTTGTCACGACGGTATACGTTGGCACGTGGGTTGTCCCATGAACGGAATACAGCTTTTACTGCTCCCATCAGCTGTTCCTTTGGATCATCCGGGAAATCAGCACCGATTTTCTCTTTGTACTCTGCTTTGAACTGTCCAGCAAGTTCTTTCAGATCTTCTGCTGTAAGTTCTACGTCGTAAGTAACTCCTTTTTCTGCTTTCATCTTGTCGATGAGCTCTTCAAAGTACTTCTTACCAACTTCCATAACTACATCAGAATACATCTGGATAAATCTTCTGTAGCAGTCCCATGCCCAGCGTGGGTTATTGGATTTTGCAGCAATTACTTCCACAACGTCTTCATTCAGGCCAAGGTTTAAGATGGTATCCATCATACCTGGCATGGAAGCTCTTGCACCGGAACGAACGGATACAAGAAGAGGATTCTCTTTATCACCGAATTTCTTACCAGTGATTTCCTCCATCTTACCGATGTACTCATTAATCTGTCCCTGGATTTCAGCGTTGATCTCACGTCCATCCTCATAGTACTGCGTACATGCCTCAGTTGTGATTGTGAATCCCTGAGGAACAGGAAGACCAATGTTCGTCATCTCAGCTAAGTTCGCACCTTTTCCACCAAGAAGCTCACGCATGTCAGCGTTACCTTCGGTGAACAAATAAACCCATTTCTTTGCCATTTGACAATTCCTCCTAATTTTTCTTTTATCTTATAAGGTTTGTCCTTATATTACATATGTTCTGACGAAATAAGGCGCAAAAAAGCGCACTGATTCAGCCATAAAATAATTATAACAACAGTTTGCAGTTTCGTCAATTCTATTTTCGTCAATCGTTTTTCTTTACCTGGTATCTGGCAAGTTCCTGAACCAGTTCCTGGACTTTGCTTAATAGCTCCTTTGCCTGCTGTGCTTCGTTCTCGTTCTGCCGGCTCCGGTTCTCTGCTTCCTGGGCGCTGGCAGATACTTCTTCACTGGTCGCAGACAGATGGCTGATACTTTCAATGATTGTATTATTGGATTGTACCAGATTCTGAATCTTGCCATCAATTTCTTCAACGTGATGTGTCAGGGTATCCATGTTGCCACGCAGAGTCCGGAATCCCTCAGAAGCATTTTCCACCATGTCATTCTGCCGGTTCATCGCATCAATCGAAGACTGTACAACCTGGGATGCGGCCAGTGCGTTTTCATTTAATTCCTCAATAATTCCGGATATTTTTTCCGTAGACTGCCTTGTCTCTTCTGCAAGGTTCCGGATCTGGTCTGCCACAACCGCAAAGCCGCGTCCTGCTTCCCCGGCTCTCGCACTCTCAATCGATGCATTTAATGCGAGCAGGTTCGTCTGGCTGGAAACCGAAAAGATCACTTCTGTAATCTGCTGTACTTCTTTTGCCTTTTCCTGCAATTCCTCCATAGTCTCCACTACATGGACATTCGTCTTCTCCAGCTCACCGGCATTCTCCCGGATATGATCCATCACTGCAATATTCTCTTCGATGGTCTTAGCGGAATCTTTGGCTGCCTCTACCATTACCTTTGCATTCTCAGCCGTTTCATCGATTGCCGTATTAATCGCACCGGTCATCTCTGTCTGCTCCTGAACGCTATCCGCGGTCACCTGAGTCGCTACCGATATCTCCTCGATGGATCTATGTACAACTTCTGAAGAATTTTTCAGGTTTACAACTAACTCATCGGTTGTTGAGATCTCTTCTTTCACCTGTCCTGATATGCGCAGAATATTCTGAATCATATCCTTCTGTGCTGCCTGTTCATCCTGCACCGCTAACATTGTATCCTCATTGAATTTTAAAGACAGATTCGCAGTCACAATCACGACAAGCAGAACAAGCATTCCAACAACAACGCTGATAAATGCAGAACCTTCTTCACTTCCAAGTAAAAATCCGGTCGCTGCCCATACAACGATTCTGGCAATATTCGTAGCTAAAACAGAACCCAATACTACCCGTTCATATTTTTTATCATAGTATAAGATAGAAACAACAATCATCGGATAAGCGTAACTGCTTACCAGAAGATTAACACCGGTAACCATCAGGAATGCCCAGCAGATAAAGAAGCTGCCAAATATAATATAACGGAACCGGTAACTGCCCTTATTTCGCACGTAGACAATAAAATTCAAAACCATTCCGATCAACAAAATGATCAGAGGTGCAAGTCCGAGCCTGCCATACGCAGTCTTTTTAACAAATGTCTGGATAAACAACGCAAACAGCAGAAAAAGTTCAATGATGGTTACGTTGATAAGCACCGTCTGGTTTACCTTTCTCGTGCGGTTCTCCTGTACACTGTATTTGCGCTGACCGCCCTGTTTTGCAGCTGCATTTTGTTTTTCCATTTATAAACCCCTCCTTTTTTAAAGGGGGTCAAAATTCCTTTTGACCCCAGCATCATTAAAATGCAAACTTGGACGCAAAATAGTCTTTTAAGTCCTGAATTTTAATTCGCTCCTGTTCCATCGTGTCACGGTCACGAACGGTTACACAACCATCTTCTTCGGACTCAAAATCGTAAGTAACACAGAATGGTGTTCCAATCTCATCCTGTCTGCGGTAACGTTTTCCAATATTTCCACGATCGTCAAACTCACAATTATAGATCTTGGAAAGTTCTGTATAAACCTTTTCTGCGCCTTCATTCAGCTTCTTGGATAATGGAAGCACACCGATCTTCACCGGGGCAAGCTGTGGATGGAAATGAAGCACGGTTCTCACATCTCCGCCTTCCAGTTCCTCTTCATCGTATGCGCTGCACAAAAATGCCAGTGTTACGCGGTCTGCCCCAAGAGACGGCTCAATGACATACGGAATATATTTTTCTTTTTTCTCATCATCAAAATAATCCATCGGTTCACCGGATGTATTCTGGTGCTGTGTCAGGTCATAATCGGTACGGTCTGCAATTCCCCATAATTCGCCCCATCCAAACGGGAACAGGAATTCAATATCCGTTGTTCCTTTGGAATAGAAACATAATTCTTCCGGTGAATGGTCACGAAGACGGATTTCATCTTCACCGATTCCAAGACTTAAGAGCCAGTCACGGCAAAAGCCTCTCCAGTACTGGAACCATTCCAGATCTGTGCCAGGCTCACAGAAGAATTCCAGTTCCATCTGTTCAAACTCACGGGTACGGAATGTAAAATTCCCCGGAGTAATTTCATTCCGGAATGATTTTCCAATCTGCCCGATTCCAAACGGAATCTTCTTTCTGGAAGTTCTCTGGACATTTTTAAAGTTGACAAAAATACCCTGCGCAGTCTCTGGACGAAGATATACCGTATTTTTGGCATCTTCTGTAACACCCTGGAACGTCTTAAACATCAGGTTAAACTGGCGGATGTCTGTAAAATTATGCTTTCCACAAGTTGGGCAGCAAATCTGGTGTTCTTCAATATAAGAAGCCATCTCTTCCTGGCTCCATCCATCTACCGAACCGGAAAGCTCCACGCCCGCTTCTTCCGCATAATCCTCAATCAGCTTGTCCGCACGGAACCGTTCATGACATTCTTTACAATCCATAAGCGGATCAGAGAAGCCGCCGAGATGACCGGAAGCCACCCAGGTCTGTGGATTCATCAGGATTGCACAGTCTACTCCTACATTATAAGGATTTTCCTGAATGAATTTTTTCCACCATGCCTGCTTCACATTGTTTTTCAGTTCCACACCAAGGTTGCCATAATCCCAGGTATTGGCAAGACCGCCATATATCTCTGATCCCGGATATACAAATCCTCTTGCCTTGGCCAGTGCAACGATTTTTTCCATTGTCTTTTCCATAATTTTCTCTACCTTTCTATTCATACACAATCACTGCAGGTTCGCCTGACGTCGTCTGCACGGTTGTGTTATTTAACACTACTGCTCCGGAATAGTACTTCATTTTTGCTTCCATCCGGATATTACAGTCATCATTTATATATAAAATCTGATATTTGCTATTTCCAGTAATCTCAGAGGAATCCACGGTCTTACTGTCCAATACGCTCACAAACGTGTCCGGAATAATCTGGATCTCACTAGCCTTCTCTACGCCAAAGGTATCCGCTGTAACCGAATTAAACGACGCATAACTTTCCAGACTGTCGTACTCCAGCTTGATCTTCATGTTTTTTCCCTTTTCTTTCAGAGAAGAAGCTTTCATCTTATGATCCTTATTCTGGGTATTATAGGCATCCACCTGAGTATTAATAAAGTTCTTCAGTTCTTCTTTGTCATAATACGATTCATCAAAGGCTTCCACAATCACCTGATCTACCGAACCATCTTTATGAATCAGGATCGTCGTATCTGTACAATCCGCCAAAGAAAGCTTCTTACCTGAACCGCACCCTGTTATCAGTACCGAGCACACGAGCAAAAGCACTCCGGTTTTTATGTATCTCATGTATTCCTCCTCTAAAGAACGTACGTTACCGTTCTGCCATGCCATAATCGGAAACCTGCACACAAATATATGATTTATTTTACCGTGAATTCCAAAATAATTCAACCCTTCGTTTACATTATAACAGTGGAAGCAGCTCCAGGGAATGAAAACGGACATTCAGATACTGTTTCAGATAGTCGCTGCACAGCCTTTCCAGTTCATTTTTAACCTCGTCCGATACCCGGAAAGAATACAGTCTGGACATCGGAACCGTCTGTATGTATTGAACCGAATATACGGCTGCCGGTGTCAGGGAGATGGTTGAAACCTTTTGGCCGGCACAATCCCCACACAACAGTCCTCCGGCCCGCGTACAAAAATTTCCAAAAAAAGAATCCATTTCTTCCAGATTTTCTTTTTTTCCGCACCGGATACAGGAAAAGACTTCCATTGCTTCTCCGTTTATCTGCATAGTTCGGATCTCAAATACCGAACGGATCAGCGAAACATCCATTTGCTTTTTTTCCAGTGCCCGCAAGCTGACATACAAAAGATTCAGATATTGTGCGGCATCCAGATTTTCTCTTGTCAGATACTCCATTACCTCACAGAAATAAGAAGCGTAAGCAACTGCCTGAAGATCTTTCCTGAGCTCCTCAAAATACCGGGTGATCTGGCAGGAAACAACAGTATAGGAGGACTTTCCGGCATACACCTGAAAGTCCCCGAATGTAAAGGGCTGGGAGCTTGCCAGAAGCGAGCTGGTTGGGCGCTTTGCGCCTCTGGCAAATGCAGTGATTTTCCCGTATTCTTTTGTCAGGATAACGAGCCTTTTATCATAATCCCCAATCGGCATGGCCGACAGAACGACTCCGGTCACTTTCTCCTGTGTTCCCACCAGTTACTGCCTCCTTATCACTTGCGGATATCCCACGATTCTCTTCTTCACAGGTACAGGCATAATGAAGATAATCTCCAATCCGCCCTGTTTTTGTAAAGCATTCCCACCAGTCTTTCGCATTCATTCCGGTTCCCCCTCTCATGAATTATGATTTATCTATCTCTTAATAGTTCATCCAATCATAAGAGTAGTTTCCCCACAGAACCAACATGCTATGCAGATTTAGAACTCATTTTCACGATATCCATAATTTTTCAGAAGAAAATCGCTGTCCCGCCAGTCTTTTTTTACTTTTACCCAAAGCTGGAGATTCACCTTCTTCTCAATTAATTCCTGAATCTCAACTCTGGCCTGGCTTCCGATCTCCTTGATCATTGCTCCCTGTTTTCCAATAATAATTCCTTTATGGGATTCTTTTTCACAGATAATCGTCGCTTCAATATCTACAATATGGCCGTGTCTGCGTTCTTTCATTTTTTCAATGGTAACTGCAATTCCATGAGGAATTTCATCGGATAACAGCCGCAGCGCCTTCTCCCGGATCAGTTCCGCCACAATCTGGCGTTCCGGCTGGTCGGTTACCACATCCTCATCAAAAAACTGTGGACCTTCATCAAGATATTCAAATAACGTATCGATCAGATGCTCCGTATTTTCCCCTTTTAATGCGGATACCGGAACAATCTCTGCAAAATTGCAAATATCTTTATACGCCTCAATAAACGTAAGAATTTCTTCTTTTTTGACCGTATCGATCTTATTAATTACTAGGATAACCGGCGTTTCAATTTTGTTTAACGTCTCTGCAATCTTTTGTTCTCCGGAACCGATAAATGTGGACGGTTCTACAAGCCAGAGTACCACATCTACATCCTCCAGCGTGTGGTTTGCAACTTTTACCATATATTCGCCCAGCTTATTCTTTGCCTGATGAATACCAGGTGTATCCAGAAAAACAATCTGCCCCTTCTCTCCGGTATATACGGTCTGAATCCGGTTTCTTGTTGTCTGGGGTTTACTCGATGTAATAGCAATCTTCTGCCCAATGATCTGGTTCATCAACGTGGATTTTCCAACATTTGGTCTTCCAATCAGTGCCACAAAGCCCGACTTAAATCCTTCTTTCATCTCTTATGTCCTCCAACTAACACTTCCTCTTAGATCAGATATTCCATCTTCTCAAACATCTGTGCTTCTTCTTTTAGCTTCTGTTCATTTCCAATAACACAGAGCCATTCATCCTCTAATACCGCAGAAACCGCCAAAGCAAGCTTCCGGATATCTTCTACATCTGTAGACAAAACTTCATCCCGTTCTTTCTGCAAGACATCGAGAGAGATTCCACTCATGTAAGCATGGAACGAACGGCTTCCTCTTGCAGCCGGTGTAAGCGGTGTATCCATCCCGCTGATGGTTCCAATCAGATATTTCAGCATCTCCCTGTCAGAGGCCTGAAACTTCGAAAGGTAGTCAGGCACCTGTTCATAGACCTGATTCGTTAATCTGAGATTCGGATCCCGGTAAGAGGTAAAATAACCATATCCACTGTGGTTCATTCCGCACATAACCCCATATGCTCCTCCTTTTACCCGTACCTGGTTCCAGAGGAAATCATAATTAAGGATTGTTTTTAACACCCGCATAGAACCTGTGTATTCGATCCCTTTTTTCCGGAAATTTCCGCCCCTTGCCACATACTGTACCTGTCCTGCGGTCTCAAATCCCTCTTTCTTTGAGAGCGGAACATCCTTTGCTTCTTCCTTTGAAAAGAGGGCAGACAGGCTTTTTTTCCTGTCAGGCTTTGGCGTAACCACAAACGCATTCTGCTGATCGATCCAGGCATTCCGGAACGTCTGGTATCCTTCTTCATCGCAGGTAACACTGATTATAAGCTGTTCCTTTAAGAAAATGGTGGAATTCAGATGCTCCAGTATCTTATATAACGTCTCTTTTTTCTCTTCAAACTGTTCTTTCAGTCCGGTAAGGAACCGGTAGAAAGCAATCCCCCCTGCTTTCTCAGACACCGCACCTTCTCTGCTTTCGTAGGAAAGAAGCCGGCCGACGGCAACGGAATGACCTGCCGTGTTCATGCGCATCTGAAGCTTTGAGATTCCTTCCGATAGAATCTCCAGCATCCGTTTATCATCCCGGAACTTTGTTCCAAAAAGAAACGTCTGCACAAGTTCCAGTGTCTTCCCAATTGAGCCATACAGGGTTTTAAAGCGGATCTCAAACGTAGTGGTAAATTCATCCGGATTCTCATAGTGGGTATACGTCTCCAGATCAAGAGACACTCCGCCTGTGTACCGGTTAATCTCCTGAGATAATTCCTGATAGGAGTATTTTTCTGTATCCATAATTCCTAACAAGGAAGAAAGCAGGGACAGATATGCAATCTGTTTTTCATAATCCGGACCTTCCGGAATCCGGTAAACAAGACGGACGTAGGCAATTCCATTGGTATATACCGGATGGAACAATACTTTTACACCGCCCAGTTCCCGTTCTTCCAGGCTGAAAGGCTGAACCTTTGTCTCAAGATCCTCTTTGGCAAGCATTGGAATCTTTTCCAGTTCTTCCTTTGTAGACGGTGTTTCCTGAAACAAACGGAGCCTCTTTGTCTCCTCAATAATGTCCTGAAGTTCGGTCTCTGACATAGACTGTTTGATTGCTTCCAGTTTCTTTTCCAGTTCTTCCTCTTCCTTATCTGAAAGTCCTACTTCCGGCTGTACTGCTACTATGGAGCAGTGAGGATTGTCAATCAGGTATTTCCGGATTAATTCACTGAAATATCCGGTTGTTACATTTTCTTTTAAGAAGGAAAAGGTATCATTTGCTTTTAGATGGACAAACGGGGCATCGTCATCATACAGCCAGCTGTCCAGAATCTTCAACCCGTACATCAGCCCTTTCGGATACTGCCCATAATCCGCTTCCCTTGTCCGGAACTCATATACATTAATGGCCGCTAACAGCGCATTTTCCGGCAGGCCTTCCCTTGCAATACAAGAAAGGGTATCCCGGATAATCCGGACAAATTCCTCCTTCTGCTCCAGATCCGCATTTTTGGAAATAATAGAAAACATCGGCTGATAGATTCCATTTTCATAAGAACCGAATACATCATCCCCGATTCCTGCATCTAAAAGAGCCTGTTTTAACGGTGCCCCCGGTGCATCCAGAAGGGCATATTCCAGCACCTGGAACGCCAGATATAGTTTCCGGTCCAGACTGGTTTCTATCACGGTATTATAGCTTAAATAGGTTTTATGGCTGGTTCCCTCTTCCGGAGACACCGAATACGTGCCAATGAGCTGCTGCATCCTGGAAAATGGTTTTTGCAGCAATATGGCAGAATCAACCTGTTTTTTTTCATAGAAAGACAGATACTGTTCATCCATCCATGTCAGACGCTCCTCAATATCCATGTCTCCATAGAGGTAAATAAAACTGTTGGACGGATGGTAGTATTTTCCATGAAAAGTAAGATAATCTTCATACGTAAGATCCGGTATGCAGGCAGGATCTCCTCCCGATTCGGTTCCGTACGAGGTGTCCGGGAACAGGGACTGCTGAATCAGGCGGTACAATTTATCTTCAGGTGAGGAGAAAGCACCTTTCATCTCGTTATACACGACTCCGTTGATGGTAAGCGGTGCATCTTTCTCCTCCATCTCATAATGCCAGCCCTCCTGCTGAAAGATCTCCCGCTTTTTGTAAATATTCGGGTGAAACACCGCATCCATATATACATGCATGAGATTTTCAAAATCCTTTTCATTGCAGCTAGCGATTGGATATACGGTTTTATCCGGATAGGTCATGGCATTTAAAAAGGTGTTAAGAGAACCCTTTGCCAATTCAATAAACGGATCCTTGCTTGGGAATTCTTTCGAACCACACAACACCGTATGCTCTACAATATGCGCCACACCGGTGGAATCCGTCGGCGGGGTTCGGAATCCAATGGAGAATACTTTATTTTCGTCCTCATTGCTTAAAACGACGACACGAGCGCCGCTTTTTTTATGCTTAAGAATCATTCCAAGACTACGAATCTCGTCGATATATTCTGACTTTACAACCTCATAAGAAGCTACAGGCTGATACTGGGAAATATCACGAATTGATTTTGACATATTACGAAACTTCCTTTCTTTTCCTTACACTTATTCTATAGTATAACATGAAAGACCGTATACTGTAACCAGTTTTTCCAAAATAAGGGGAGATTGCAATTGACTTTCCACCAATAGTATGATACATTGATTTTGGTGTGATGCTTCACACCAGAAACAATTTTTTATTTATTTTATGTAGGAGGCTTTTTGTAATGAAAGGTACTGTAAAATGGTTTAATGCAAAAAAAGGCTTTGGTTTCATCTCTGATGAATCCGGAAACGATGTTTTCGTTCACTTCTCTGCTTTACAGATGGACGGCTTCAAAGTATTAGAAGAAGGCGAAGAAGTTGAATTCGATGTAATCGAAGGAGAGAAAGGCCCTCAGGCAGCAAACGTAGTTAAGTTATAATCAATTGCTTAAATCATTCTAATTTTTATAGATAGAAGCATTATTCCCAAATAGGCAGATATTTTAAAAGTTATAATGTGGCGACGGATTTAACAAGAAAACACCGGTCAGTTATTTTTAGCTGATCGGTGTTTTTCGTTACACGTTAAGGGTAATCTGCTTTCCGGAAGGCTGGTAAGCCCGGAACACGATTCCAACTGCCGTCATCATCCGTTTTGCCGCAATTACCGAATCACTGTCAGAATACTTATCATTTAAGAAGATCACTTCTTTGATTCCCGCCTGGATCAGCGCTTTCGTACATTCGTTACACGGAAATAAGGTTGTATACAGTCTGGCTCCTTTCATGCTCGAACCACTGTAATTGAGAAGCGCATTCAGCTCCGCATGACACACATACAGATATTTTGTATGAAGAGGCTCTCCAATCCGTTCCCATGGGAATTCATCATCGGAACAGCCAATCGGCATGCCGTTATACCCCAGTGACAGGATTTTGTTATCCTCACTGACAAGAACCGAACCTACACTGGTATTCGGATCTTTGCTTCTCTCTGCTGACAGCATGGCAATCCCCATAAAATATTCATCCCAGGATAAATAATCTGTTTTTTTCATTTGTCCGAACCCCCTTTTCATTAAAAACAACGTGCGAATTATAACAAGGTCCGAAGCACCTTGATTACCCCGTCATTGGCACAGGTATCCGCCTGAAAACGGGCACACTGCTTCACTTCTTCACGGGCATTTCCAATGGCATAGCTATGATAGGCCTGGGAAAGCATCGTAAGGTCATTGGTGTTATCCCCAAATACCATTGTTTCTTCCGGAGCAATTCCGAGACGTTCCTGAAGGCACCCAAGCGCATGCCCTTTATGGGTGGAAGCATTCATCACATCCATCCAGTTCACGCCGGAACAGCTTACCTGCATCGTTTTCTGCCACTTTGGAGTAAATGCCCTGGCTGCTGCTTCTTCAGCACATTTTGGATGAAACATGGATACTTTTACCACCGGCTCTTTGATATCCTCCGGCAGATTGCTTACTGCTATCATATCATATTGGTAGGATTCTGTCATCCAGTGATATAGGTAAGAGTCCGGGCTGTCACAATACCCATTATCGACACCACACAGCATAATATCGGTATCTTCTATTCTACGGATGTCGTCTACCAATTCCCGAATCCGCTCCTTTGGGATTGCATCTGCAAAATACATTTCCTTTGCATCCCGAAGCACTCCGCCGCTTTCAGCAATATAAAAAATATCATCTGCCACCGGTGCAAACAGACGGCGGATACTTTTATACTGCCTTCCACTGGCTGCCACAAACCGGATGCCTTTTTTCTTTAGCTTCATAACCAGGTCATAGATTTCCGGGTTAATCTGATCGGTGCTGTCTGGTACAAGGGTACCATCCAGATCGGATGCAACTAATTTAATCATGGTTTTTCTCCTGTATCTTCGTTCTCGTCATGAATTGCGTGCTCATCAATATATACAAATACATCGTCCTTGAAAGCGGTCCATTTTTTCTCATGCTTTACAAAATATCTTGGACAGTCTTTTCCGGTTACATCATAGTGGCGGATAATCCCTTCCTCTTTCAGATTGTAGGTTCCGCACAGCCAGGCGGCCAGCCTTACAAGGGAATCATAGGTTTGTTCATTGAATTTTCCGTTTTTCTCTTCATGGCAGCACTCAATGGATATGGTATCAACATTCCGCTTATTAGAAGCATATGCCTGTTCATCAAGAGGAATGCATTGAATAATCGTTCCATCCAGTCCAATAATAAAATGGCTGCTGGCATAGGTCTTATGGGAATCCTTCAGTCCTTCAAAATAATTCCGGTTATCCTCTGCATCCGTCCCCGGATTGGCGGTGTAATGAACCACAACTCCTTTTACCTTTTGAAGTTCCAGCTGTGGTCTTGAATATGGATTCGGTGTAAGCAGCTCCTCTGTGATTTCCGGTTTTTCCACCTTCTTCGTTGCCGCCAGTGCACCAAACACCTCCGCCGGTTCCCGGTGAAAGATATGACCGGCTATCATACAAAACCCGCCGATTAACACCGTTCCAATAATTACAGCCGTTCCAACAGCGGTCAGAAAGCGGATTCTACTTTTATGCTGGTTTTTTGTCACTCTTTTTCTTTTGCGGCCACTCATGGTATCTCTTCCTTCCCTGGCTTATCTTCTCCACGAAAGCTGCTTTGCTTCCCGCATAAAAACCGGAGGAAACTGCAATGCGGTTTTCCCCCGGTTTTTTCTACATCAGTAGACTTGTCTACTGCTCAATACTGTAATTTGGTGCTTCCTTTGTGATATGAATATCATGAGGATGGCTTTCTTTCAAGGATGCAGCAGAAATCTTAACAAACTTTCCATTCTCCTTCAGATCTTCAATCGTAGGTGCTCCGCAGTATCCCATACCAGAACGGATACCACCGATGAGCTGGAATACCGTATCTTCTACCGAACCTTTGTATGCCACACGGCCTTCCACACCTTCTGGAACCAGTTTCTTTGCATTTTCCTGGAAGTAACGGTCTTTGCTTCCGTTTTCCATGGCACCAATGGAGCCCATGCCACGGTATACTTTATATTTTCTTCCCTGATACAGTTCGAATGTTCCAGGGCTTTCATCACAGCCGGCAAAGATACTTCCCATCATACATACGTTGGCACCTGCCGCAATGGCCTTTGTCATATCTCCGGAGTACTTGATACCACCGTCTGCAATAATTGGAATTCCATATTTTTTCGCTGCGCTGTAGGCATTCATAATTGCAGTAACCTGAGGTACACCGATACCGGCAACGACACGTGTAGTACAGATGGACCCAGGTCCGATACCAACCTTAACGGCATCTACACCGGATTTAATTAATGCTTCGGTTCCTTCTGCAGTTGCCACATTACCTGCAATAATCTGAAGATCCGGATACGCATCACGTACCATTTTTACAACACGGAGCACATTTGCAGAGTGTCCATGTGCTGTATCAATTACGATCGCATCTACTTTTGCTTTCACAAGGGCATCCACACGCTCCAGAATGTTGGCGGTTACACCTACACCTGCTGCACAGAGCAGACGTCCCTGTGCATCTTTTGCGGAGGATGGGTATTTAATCTGTTTCTCGATATCCTTAATCGTAATCAGACCACTTAAGTTTCCATCTTTATCCACAATTGGAAGCTTCTCTTTTCTTGCCTTCGCAAGAATCTCTTTCGCCTCAGCAAGGGTAACCCCTTCCGGTGCGGTAATCAGTCCTTCTGATGTCATGGACTCTTTAATCTTCTTTGAAAAATCTGTCTCAAATTTCAGGTCACGGTTTGTGATAATTCCAACAAGACGTTTGCTTCCTGTTTCAACGATTGGCACACCGCTGATCCGGAATTTCGCCATTAATGCGTTGGCATCCTGTAAAGTATGTTCAGGAGTCAGGAAAAATGGGTCTGTAATTACCCCGTTTTCAGAACGCTTAACCTTATCAACCTCATCAGCCTGTGCCTCGATCGACATATTCTTATGGATAACACCAATACCACCCTGTCTTGCCATGGCAATTGCCATTCTGTGTTCTGTCACTGTGTCCATGCCGGCACTCATCATTGGAATGTTTAACTGAATCTTCTGAGTCAGATGAGTTCTTAAATCCACCTGGTTTGGAATAACTTCTGAGTAGCCAGGTACCAATAAGACATCATCAAATGTTATGCCTTCACCGATAATTGTTCCCATGAATCCTTATCCTCGCTTTCTTTTGTTAATTTTTTGTGTATTTCATCAAGTATATACCATGATAAATTACCTTGTCAACCCTGTTTGCAATCCTTCTTATGCTTTCTTGATAAACCGGTGTCCACAGCGAAATGCCATCAGTTCCATCATTTTATCCGAAGGCTCAAAATAGATTGCCAGATTTCCTTTTTCTTCCTGCAGCACGATCACATACATCCGTTCGAGATTGCCGGATATGAATTTTTTCTTGGCACAGCCACTGTACTGGTTCAGTTCCGGGGCATCGTAAGGTGCAATTAAAAGCGCATTTTTCACATCAATTCTTTTCACGGTTTTTCTCTTGTCCCCGTTGGTAATCCGGTCAAAATCAATCTGCCCGTCACAATAGATATACTCATATTCGATCCGGCTTAAGTTTGGCAGATAATAAAACATCAAAAAAATCAGGATAAGCCCCAGTGGCGCAAGCACAATACTTCCCGTGGCGATCAGTGCGGTAGCTGCCACAAATCCGAAGAGCATCCCGAAGATCTGGATGCATCTTGTCAATGCGGTGACCTTCCCCTTAATTAATGCTTCTGCGTAGTTTTCCATTCGTTTATTCCTCCAATGCTTTTTATGAAAAAAGAAAGCCCTTTCCACAATAGTGAAAAGGGCTTTGCCTATCGTACTGATGCATTCCTAATGAATACGCTCTATCTTACATCATGCCCATTCCCGGATTGCCCGCTGGCATAGCCGGAGCTTCCTCTTTAATATTAGCAACACAGGACTCGGTTGTCAATAAGGTAGATGCAACGCTGTTTGCATTCTGGAGTGCGCTTCTTGTAACTTTGGCAGGATCAAGGATACCTGCTTCCACCATATTTACATATTCCTCGGTCAGTGCGTTGAAACCAACACCTTCTTCTGACTCACGTACTTTATTAATAATAACAGCACCTTCTAAGCCGGCATTTGCTGCGATGGTGGACAAAGGAGCCTCCAGAGCCTTTAAGATAATGGCAGCACCGGTTCTCTCATCACCGTCTAATTCATTTACCAGTTTTGAAACGGTCTTTGTTGCATGTACATATGCAGAACCGCCACCTGCAATAATTCCTTCTTCCACAGCGGCCTTTGTAGCAGCCAGGGCATCTTCCATACGAAGTTTTGCTTCTTTCATCTCAGTCTCTGTTGCAGCACCTACACGGATTACGGCAACACCACCAGATAATTTTGCAAGTCTTTCCTGTAATTTTTCACGGTCGAAGTCAGAAGTTGTCTCTGCAATCTGCGCACGGATCTGATCCACTCTTGCTTTAATCTCATTGGAATCGCCTTCACCGTCAACGATAATGGTGTTCTCTTTCTCTACTTTTACAGATTTTGCACGTCCTAACTGATCTAAGGTTGTTTCTTTCAGATCCAGACCTAATTCATCAGAGATTACGGTACCGCCTGTCAGGATTGCGATATCCTGTAACATTTCTTTTCTTCTGTCACCGTAGCCAGGAGCTTTTACTGCAACAACCTGGAATGTACCACGTAATTTGTTAATTACTAAAGTAGAAAGTGCTTCTCCTTCTACATCTTCTGCAATGATTAACAGTTTTGCACCATTCTGTACTACCTGCTCTAACAGTGGCAGGATCTCCTGAATATTGGAGATTTTCTTATCGGTAATCAGAATATAAGGATTATCCAGTTCTGCAACCATCTTATCCATATCAGTTGCCATGTAAGCGGATACATAACCGCGGTCAAACTGCATACCTTCTACCAGATCCAGTTCTGTCTTCATAGTCTTGGATTCTTCAATGGTAATAACACCATCTTTGGATACTTTTTCCATCGCATCTGCAACCATCTGGCCTACGCCTTCATCAGCAGCAGAGATTGCTGCAACTTTTGCAATCTGCTCTTTTCCGTTAATTTTAGAGCTCATCTTCTGGATTGCTTCTACTGCACAATCCGTTGCTTTCTTCATACCTTTTCTTAAGATAATCGGATTTGCGCCAGCTGCCAGGTTTTTCATTCCTTCATGAATCATTGCCTGTGCCAGAACGGTAGCAGTTGTAGTACCGTCACCAGCTACATCATTTGTCTTAGTTGCTACTTCTTTTACAAGCTGTGCACCCATGTTCTCAAATGCATCCTCAAGCTCGATCTCCTTTGCAATGGTTACACCATCATTTGTAATCAATGGTGCGCCAAAGGATTTGTCAAGAACGACGTTTCTTCCTTTTGGTCCAAGTGTTACCTTTACGGTATCTGCTAATTTATTAACGCCTGCTTCCAATGCATTTCTTGCTTCTGTTCCGTATTTAATTTCCTTTGCCATGAATGATTCCTCCAATTCTTTCTATTTGACATTTATTATTTTCATTACTGAACTTTTGCGATAATATCACTCTGTTTTACAATCATGTATTCCTCACCGTCTAATTTTACGGTTGTTCCAGCATATTTCTGGTAGATTACCTTATCACCTTCGCTAACCTGCATCTCTACTTCCTTGCCGTCAACCACACCGCCAGGTCCAACTGCGATTACTTCTGCTTCCTGTGGCTTTTCCTGTGCACTTCCTGGTAATACGATGCCGGATTTTGTCTTTTCTTCTGCTTCTAACTGTTTTAATACAACCTTGTCACCTAATGGTACTAACTTCATAATAATTCCTCCATTTCAATTCTCATGCATCATTTTTTCCTTGTTATTAGCACTCACTTTTATCGAGTGCTAACCGTTAGTCTTATATTAGCATTTTTATGTGGAAATGCAACTTTTTCGCACTCTCTATTTCATTATATTTCCTTTATTTCTTTTTATTATCTCATCTTATCTCATTTTTTCTCTTTTTTTCTTCGGTTTTCTTAATTTGTAGCATGCAGGATGCAGATATGGTATACTTGAGATAAGAGAAAAAAGGAGGGTTACGCCAAAGATGAAAGAGAAATTATATACAATTCCGGTTAATGATGCGTTTGCAAAGGACTGCGAGTGCCCGGTATGTGTCATGTACCATGAACTGGAGAAAGCCGCCATCGACTATACGATGGGACCAAGCTATATGGAAGACGATATCAGGGCGGTAACCGATGAGATGGGCTTTTGTGAGAAGCATCTGAAACAGATGTATGCCAGCCAGAACCGCCTCGGTCTTACCTTGATGCTAAGCACCCATATGAGCAAGGTCATCAAAGATGTGGAAACCTTTCAAAAAGAAAAAAAACCGGCTTCCGCCGGCTTATTCCGAAAAAAGGATTCCCCGAAAGGAAACCTTGGTGCATATCTTTCCCGTCTGTCCGGGAGCTGTTTTGTCTGTGACCGGATCCATCAGACATTTGACCGGTATCTTGTCACGATATTATATCTGTACAAAAACGAGTCTGATTTCCGGGAAACCTTCCGCCACTCTAAAGGCTTCTGCACTGCGCATTACGGGATGCTCTATGAGATGGCACCTTCCCAGTTATCCGGTTCGATATTAAATGATTTTCTTGATGACCTGAACCACCTTTATCTGGACAATATGAAGCGGGTGCTTTCTGATCTGGAATGGTTCCGGGACAAATTTGATTACCGTAACGCAGATGCTCCGTGGAAAAACTCGCAGGATGCCCTGCCCCGGTCCATGACCAAGACAAACAGCATCCTGCCACAAGAGGAATCCTAATCACTTCTTAGCCTCTACCAGCTTTTCTTTTAGAACACGGGCTTTTTCTTTGGTGCGTTCGCTGGCATCCCTGGATGTAATGATCCGGGATACCATGCGAACCGCATCCTCATATTTCCCACATTGCATTGCAAGACTCGCAATCAGATATTCCATCGTATGCTGATCCATGCCGCACATTGGAAAACCTTCCGTTGAAAAAGCATGTACAAATCCTTCATATGCATTCTGAATTAATTCCTTCTCTTCTTTTTTACAGGCTGTCAATTTCTGCTGATAAGAAGGATCCTCCTTTGAGAGGCTCTCTGCCATACCCCGGTACAGCCATGCCAGTTTCAGGCAGTTATATGCCCGTTCACTCGAATGGGCTTTCTTAACGATCGTACTGATTAACGATAGCTTATGGCGGTTAATGGCATCCTCATAGGTATACACATTGCCATATTCCGGCAGGCCTTTAAAACTAATTGAGATCTGATCCTTAACCAGTCTTGCCTGGCCTGCGGTGATATAATTATAATAACGGTTCAGAGCCGCATACCCGCAATTCGGACATACAATTGCATCATACTTTAATACATCTATCATTTCGTATTTTGGACGCAGATCCAGATCAGCGCCCTGAAGCTTTGCCTTCCCGGTCCGCACCATTTTACATTTAAAAGTTTCTCCGCAAATCGGACAACTGTAACTTTTATCGAACAAAAGCTCATCCTCTGTCACTACATGCTTTGCTTTCGCTGCCTGTGGTGTATCCTGATCTGTTTTTTTATCCTGATCTGTTTTTTTATCCTCATCATAAATTGTAGTTTTGTTCAGTTTTCCAAGACCAAAACTTTCCAACCCGGAAAAAATCCCCATCGTTATGCCCTCCCTATTTTGACGGTTTGTAAGAGCTCTTTAGTGAAACAATCCTGTTAAATACCGGTGCGCCTTCTTTTGAATCTTTACTATCTACACAAAAATAACCATTGCGTACAAACTGGAAAGAATCCAGTGGTTTTGCCTCTAAAACACAAGGCTCCACATAACATTCCGGTAATACCGTCAATGAGTTTGGATTCAGGTTCAGGCTTCCATCTTCGTTGTAAACACCCTTTTCCTCATCTACAATATTCTCATAGAGACGGACTTCCACTTTTGCCGCATTCGTTGCTTCTACCCAGTGAATGGTTCCTTTTACTTTCCTTCCGGTAAAACCGCTGCCGCTCTTTGTCTCCGGATCATACGTGCAGTGTACTTCCGTCACGCGGCCATTTTCGTCCGTTACATAATCCTGGCACGTTACAAAATAAGCGTTCATAAGCCGGACTTCATTTCCCGGGAACAGGCGGAAATATTTCTGAGGCGGCTCAATCATAAAATCATCCCGCTCAATATACAATTCCCTGCCAAATGGAACGCTTCGCTGGCCAAGCGCCTCATTTTCCTGGTTATTGACCACATCCAGATATTCG
>JAQXIP010000028.1 GCA_029007845.1 Clostridiales bacterium | reverse complement strand
GATTTTCTTCCAAAGGATGAGGGGAATACCGTTTTAACTGATAAGGTAAAAATGGATTTAAATGAAACTAAGGTATTTGCTTTTACAGATTACGATAAGAAAAATAAGTATGGTGCCATTGGAACCATTGATGCCACTGGTTGGAAATTAGGTGTAACCAAGGATAGAGGAGTCCTAGGCAAGAAAATCAGCAGTAGTTTATTGCTGCCATTTGCCATTGACGTTATCATGCTTGCAGTGGTTGTATTTCTTTTGAATTTAGTAATTAAAAATATGCTTCAACCAATGGATACGTTAAAGGCTTTTGTAAAGGAAAAGGTAATTGGACTTGAAAACTGCAAAAAGCAAAAAAATGAAGTAAAAGAAATTAAGTACTTGATTGGAGCCTTAGAGGAGCGTTTTATTGCTACGATACAAAAGGTAAAACAGGAGTCTTCTGTGATACATCATAGAATGGTAACAACCAATGAAATGGTGGCAACTATGAGTGGAAATATTATGGAAATTAGCGCCACTATGGAGGAAACAGGAGCAAATGTGGAGTCTCAAACTAGTAGTATCCAAAATATTCACGATACCTGTGCAGCTGTTTCAGAGGCGGTAGAAGGTCTTGCAGGTAAGACCCAGGAAATGACTGCAAAAGCAGCCCAGATTCGTGAAAAGGTAGAAAAATTAGTTCCAGAAATTATTGAAGATAAAAAGAATGCTGCTTCTATGACAGAGGATAGTAGAGTTAGATTAGAGGAAGCAATTAAAAATGCTAAGGTGATTGACCAGATTGTAGAGGTTTCTCAGGCGATTCAAGAAATTGCTTCTCAAACGAATCTACTTGCATTAAATGCATCTATTGAGGCAGCTAGAGCCGGGGAAGCAGGAAAGGGCTTTGCAGTTGTTGCGGATGAAATTAAGAATTTAAGTAACGTAACCAGTGAAGAAATTAGCAAGGTAAATGAACTAACAGAGAAAGTAATGCAAAGTGTGAAGCTACTTTCTAGTGAAAGTAATGAAATCCTAGCCTTTCTTGATGAAGTAGTAATGAAGGATTACGAAAAGGTAGAGGAAATGGCAGATAGCTACGAAGAGGATGCAGGCTATTATGCACAGCAAAGTATTGAGTTAGGTGAGGAGGCAAGTAAGGTAAAAGGTTCTGTAGGTCATATTAATGAAAGATTAGATACCATTACCTTATCACAAGGAGAGCTTAACGATGCTATGATTGCTATTAATGATAATCTTCAGATGATTACTACGGCTAGTGAAAAAATGGCAGCAGAAACAAAAGAGGTATTAGAAAGTATTAAGTCTCTTGGAGATACAGTGGAAACCTTCCATATTTAAGAATGAAAAAAAGGAAACATATACAATGAAAAAGATAAAACGATGTCTTACAGCTGCAATCCTGGCGGGTGTCATGTTCTTGCAGACCGTATCTGTCCAGGCGCAGGAGGCTTCGACGAAACTTCCATCCGGCATCCAGGCGGATGAATTAGGAGAGAAAATCGAGGAATTTGTATCAGAGCATGAAGATACTACAGCTGGAATGATGGTCAGCGTGTTTGACCAGAATGAAACAATCTGTCAGGATTATGTGGGATATGCGGACAAAGAGGCAGGAATCCGGGTAGACCAGGATACGGTTATGGAGTGGGGGTCTGCTACAAAGTTACTGGTCTGGGTTAGCGTGATGCAGCTATGGGAGCAGAACCAGATTGATCTGGACCGGGACATCCGGGATTATCTCCCGGAAGGATTCCTTACCAAGTTGAGATATGATACCCCCGTTACTATGAAAAATCTTATGAATCACAATGCGGGATTCCAGGAGGTCTATACAGATCTGTTTATTAAAGACAAGGACGATCTCCTTACCTTGCCGGACTCACTGAAAGCCCATGAACCAGAGCAGATCTATGAGCCGGGTACCGTTACCGCATACTCCAATTGGGGTGTTGCGCTGGCAGCCTATATTGTGCAGAAAGTGAGCGGAGAACGCTTTGATGACTATGTACACAACCATATTTTTAACCCTCTTGGAATGGAACACAGTGCGTTGTTTATGGACTTAAGCGATAATACCTGGGTACAGGAAAAACGGAAAGAATTGCAGTGCTACACCACAGATGGGACACTGATTGAGGACTGTTTTTATTACATTACTTTATATCCGGCTGGGATGTGTACGTCCACGCTGGGAGATTTTGAGATATTTGGAAAAGCTTTGTTAGACAAAGAATCACCGTTGTTTCAGCAAAGAAGTACATGGGAAACTCTTTTTACACCCACTTCTTATCTGGGAGACAGTGAGGTGCCGTCTAATTATCACGGTCTTTGGGTAAGTGCGTACGGGGTGGAAACTGTTGGACATGGTGGCAATACAGCGGGTTGTTCTTCTTATCTGCTCCTTGACCGGAAAAATGGAATCGGTGCAGTGGTGATGACGAACCAGTCCGGTGAGACGGTCTATAACAGTGAGATGATGGAACTGGTTTTTGGAAAATTTTCCGAGGAGGAATATCTTGGCGAAAAGCGCAGTACGCCAAAAGGAATCTACCGCCCTGCAAGAACCGTGCGCAGCGGTCCATTTAAACTGTTCAGCCTTTCTTTTTGTATTGATGAATCAGAGCCGGATGAACTCTGGATGACAGGAAGCAGCCAAGGTGTGGAAAAAATAAGCTACCCATATGTGGATCTTGTACGGGTACCGGTGTGGCAGTTTGTGCTTGAAATGGGTCTGTTCATCTTGTGGATTGTGGCAGCTCTTTTTTCTCTCGTAAGTCTGCTGGTAAAACTGATTCGTAAAATTGTCTGGATATGCAAGAAGAAGAAAAATGTCATTCCTCTTGGCAGATGGAGTGCGGTGGCTGCCCTCCTTCAGATTCTGGTGCTTGTGCTGCTGGGCTGTGTAGTTGTGAAAGTATCAAGCTATGCGCTGTTTTCCACCTACCGGTGGATGCTTGTAGTATTCGGCATACTGGAACTGGTTATCGCAGTGTTGGTTGGAGCTGGGATTAGGATGGTTCTTACTACAAAGTCCACCAAAAAGAGGAAGGTTTATAATTGGAGTACGATCATTTTGCTGGTGGTTACTGCTGTGAATATTCTTTACTGGAACCTGTACCAGTTCTGGAATGTATAATGGTGTGAAAGACAGATGGGAGACCTGTTAAGAAATTTGTAAGAATATTACAAGAGAAAACGCAAAAAAGATGGATTTCGTTCTGATATGATGATGTCAGGACGAAATCCATCTTTTTTGTGTATGAATGATACACTAGGGAGGTTAAGAAAAATGCAGAGCAGTATATCAGGAAAACGAAAGCAAACGATGAGAAAAAAGAAAAGATACCGTTATCGAAAAAAACTGGCAATTCTAATCAGATTGGGGATATTCTGTGTCATAATTGGCTGTGGCATTCATTTTTTGGAAAGCATAACAGGGAGAAATTGGTCTGATGCCGGAAACGAGACTTGGCAGAAGTATGCCCCGGCAGGCTATATTGATGAAAAGGACGCATCGCTTATGGCTCCAGTGAGACGGACGGGAAGCGAACTTAGGAAAAAACTGGAGAGCCTTGCAGAAACAGACCGGGCTTATGCAGAGATTTACGCGAATTATGACGCTTATCCAGAAGAACTTTTGTCCGCACTGTGCAGTAATCCTGAGATGCTTTCTTATGTACAGGGATATCTGGATGCTGAGCCATCAGCGTCAGGTGGATTTACCAGAGCAGAGAAGGAGGAGAAGCTGCCACTTTTGGTTCAGTGGGACAAGCGCTGGGGCTATGCACCGTATGGTGACAGCACGATTGCCCTGTCCGGATGCGCACCTACCTGCCTTTCCATGGTTGTGCTGTCTCTGACGGGAAATGCAGATGCTACGCCGGACGCAGTTGCGGATTATGCCCAGAAAGCAGGTTATTACCAGGCGGGAACCGGAACTTCGTGGAATCTGATGACGGAGGGGTGTGAGAACTTTGGCATCCATGGGAGTGAGATCAGTCTCAGTGAGAGTGTGATTCGGGCGCACCTGGAGGCAGGTGAGCCGGTTATCTGCAGTATGCGGCCGGGAGATTTTACAAGTACTGGACATTTTATCGTACTGGTGGGGGAACAGGATGGCAAGATTATGGTGAATGATCCCAACAGCAGGGTGCGTTCCAGGGTTTTGTGGGATTATGAGACGTTGGAGCCACAAATTAAAAACCTATGGGCATTCTCAAACTAGTGTTTCCCTATCTTTCATAGAAAAGGCGTTCATTTTATGGTATGATAAAGGAACATTGGAAAAGTATGACAGGAGGTCATATGAACGAGAAAATATTAGTTGTGGATGATGAAACCGCCATTGCTGATCTGGTGGAATATTACCTGAGAAATGACGGCTACCAGGTTTATAAATTTTATAATGCCGCGGATGCCTTGCGTGGGATCGGGCAGGAGGAACTGAGTCTTGCGATTCTGGATGTCATGCTCCCGGACATGGATGGGTTTTCCCTTTGCAAAAAGATACGGGAAAATTATCTGTTCCCTATCATTATGCTGACAGCCAAGGTTGAGGAGCGGGATAAAATCACTGGTCTGACTCTGGGAGCGGATGATTACATTACGAAGCCGTTTAATCCGCTGGAACTGATTGCCCGGGTAAAAACCCAGCTTCGCAGGTATACCCGTTATAATCATTTAACGGAACAGTCAGAGGAAAAGGCAGAGATTGATATTCGGGCACTGCACATTGAGAAAGATTGCCACCGGTGTTTTCTTAATGGCAAAGAGATTATGCTGACACCGATTGAGTTCAGGCTTCTATGGTATCTGTGCGAACACCGGGGAAATGTGGTGTCATCGGAGGAGTTGTTTGAAGAGGTCTGGGGTGAAAAATATCTGGATAACAACAATACGGTTATGGCGCACATTGCGCGGCTTAGAGAGAAACTTCATGAACCGGCGCGAAAGCCGAAATATATTAAGACGGTCTGGGGAGTGGGATATATCATTGAGTAAGAAAAGATTATACAGGGGCGACATTGCCCGGCGTCTTTTGATGCGCTATGTTATGACCATACTGTTTTTTATTGTGGCACTGCTGACTGCCTTTTATGGTGCAAAGTTTCTTCTGACTCGTTCCGTATGGCAGGGAACAGAGCCGATGTATATTTTTGCCAAAACGGTTCAGACAAACTTTCAAGTCTGGTTTCCGGTGGTGATTGTGATTGCCACGGTTATAATCACCTATCTAATGTTCCTTGTCCCTTTGGGGTATGTGGAGGAACTGGTGGATGCGGCAGAAAAATTAGTTGCACCCTCGAAAGAACCAATTCAGCTTTCAGATGATCTGGCAAGTGTTCAGGACAAGCTGAATCTGGTTCGAGAGATGTCATTGCGAAATGCTTGGCAGGCAAAAGAAGCAGAACAGAGAAAGAATGATCTGATTGTTTATCTGGCGCATGACTTAAAAACACCGCTGACCAGTGTGATTGGTTATCTGACATTGCTTCGGGATGAGCCGGATATTTCGCCAAAATTGCGCTGCAGGTATACAGGCATTGCACTGGAGAAGGCAGAGCGGCTGGAGGATTTAATTAATGAGTTCTTTGACATTACCCGATTTAACCTGACTACCTTAACCCTGGAGCCGGAGCGAATCAACCTGAGCAGGATGCTGGAGCAGATTGCGTATGAGTTTAATCCGATTTTGGCAGAAAAGGATTTAAAATGGCATAACCAGATTGCAGCGGATGTAGAGATCATTGCCGATCCGGATAAGCTGGAGCGGGTTTTTGACAACCTGATTCGCAATGCAGTAAACTACAGTTATAGTGGAACTGATATTTCGCTTGTGATGAGATGCAGGGAAGAACAAGTGGAGATTACGGTGAGCAACCACGGGAAAACGATACCCCAGGACAAATTAAACCGGATCTTTGAGCAGTTCTTCCGTCTTGATTCTTCCCGGTGCAGTGCAACCGGCGGGGCGGGACTGGGGCTGGCGATTGCGAAGGAGATTGTGGAGATGCATCACGGTACGATCGCCGCAGAAAGTGCCGATGAAAGCATTTGTTTTTCGGTTACCCTTCCGCGGAATACGGGATGAGCAAAAATCATTTACGAAAAGGAGGAGTTTTATGCGGATTGATACGCATGTACATATTGGGGGAGAAGCAGTTGGATTCTATATGACAGAAGAAATGGTCCTGGAAATGATGGAGAAATACCAGATTGATTATGCCATCGTGTCCTGTGGTGATGCAGGGGAAATGGACCACAGCCAGAAGGTGCTGCCAAAAGAAGTGCAGGTATCCCAGGAGGATGCCCTGCGAAGAGTGCTTACATTCGCAAAGGCGCATCCGGATAAGATTGGTGTTGCGGTATGGGTAAAACCATATCTGCAAGGGCTGACCGAGGAACTGGAAACACTGATAAAAGAAAATCTGGATATAATCTATGCGATTAAGCTGCACCCCTTTCATTCCAATACTTCGCCAATGTCGGAGAAGGTACTGCCTTATATCCGGCTGGCGCAGAAATATCATCTGGCGGTGGTATCCCATACCGGAGGCTGCGAGGCGGCAGAGCCGGTGCATCTGTATGAGGCTGCGAAGCAGTTCCCGGATGTGCCGTTTGTCATGGTTCATATGGGGCTGGGTTCGGACAATCAGGTGGCGCTTGATCTGCTTGGAAAAGCGGATAATCTGTATGGGGACACGACATGGGTGCCAATGTCTACAACGATAGAGGCAATCAGGCGGTATGGCAGCAGAAAAATGATGTTTGGAAGTGATGCGCCCATCGACGGGGTAGACACGTATCTGTGCAATCCGAAAGGGGAACGCTCCTTGTATCAGGATTATTTTCAGGTGCTGCCAGAGAAAATCTCAGGGGAAGCATACGAAGATCTGATGGCTGGTAACGCAGTGCGTATATTCGGTCTTTCTGCACGGTTTCCACATTTTAAAAAAGACAAAGGAGAAAAGAAATGTTAAAAAAAGAAGTTTTGGAGATTAAAAAACAATTTAAGAAAACGGACTGCGGAATATCCAGGATAGCAGGCTGTTATGTGGATGGGAATAAAGAAAAGGTAACTTATATAGAAAATGGTAATTTTTTGAATATTGAGGAAGATGAGATGTATAAATACCTGGAACTTGCCAAAAAGGCACTTTCCGGGACACTGGGAAATAATCTTTTGGAATACGAATTTCCACTGGAGGAAGAAAAACCAGGAGGGCACCAGCAGCTTTTAATGGGGGTTCGGGAATCGGAACTTAAGAATCCGGAGCTTCTGGATACGTTTTATGAGCAGGTAATCGCCAATTTTGAATTTGCCGGAAATTATCTGATTCTGCTGTTTTATGGAGCTTATGATGTTCCGGTGAGAACAAAAGATAATATTAAGAATCAGGAATCGGATGAAGTATATCAGTATATGGTCTGTGCCATCTGTCCGGTAACCCTGTCTAAGCCGGGTCTTAGTTATCTGGAAGAGGAGAATATCATCGGACTGCGAAAAAGAGACTGGATTGTGGCACCGCCGGAATGTGGCTTTTTATTCCCTGCATTTAATGACCGAAGCACAGATATCCATGCAGTGCTTCACTACTCCAAAGATCCGAAAAATGCCCACGAAGAGTTTGTATCCGGTCTGCTTGGCTGTAATACCAAAATGTCTGCGGCAGTGCAGAAGGAGGCATTTCAGGCAATTGTGCAGGAAACATTAGGGGAAGAATGTAATTACGAGACGGTGACGAAGATTCATGAAAAGCTGGCGGATATGCTGCCGACACCGGAAGAGGAAAGTGCCACCCAGGAAGAGGAAGCACCACAGATTGTGGAGAAAGAGCAGATCCGGCGCATATTTGAAGAAAGCGGCGTGTCAGAAGAGGCTGTGGGACACCTGGATGAGGTGTATGAGACAAATATTGGAACCGAGCAGCTTTATGTGGAAAATATTGTGGATACCAAGCCGGTGAAAGTAAAGACGAATGATATCGTGTTAAATATTAATCCGGAAGTGGCGGCAAGAGTGAAATCCACCATCGTGGACGGTCAGAAATGTCTTCTGATTCCGATTAACAGTGATGAAAATATTACCATTAACGGAGTGGATGCCAGACCGTAATGAAAAGGAGACAAGAATTATGAGCAATAGACCAGACAAATACAGTGGAAAAGAAATTGAATTTGCTATTTTTTGCATTGAAAATATTGCCATAAAACTGGATACGGATGCACAGAAAGTATATTCCGCTCTTGCTGAGAAAAGCGATATTTTATACGAATACATCATGCCGGAATACGAGATACTGCATACGCAGAGCAGGGAATATATTGTGAATGATATTATTGAACTGATAAAGGAAAAGGGTGTGGAAATATGATTTTATATCATGGTTCATATATTGCAGTAACAAAACCAGATTTATTACATTCCAGACCAAATGTGGATTTCGGAAAGGGATTCTATACAACGCCAATCTATGAACAGGCTGTAAAGTGGTGCTTTAAATTCAAAAGACGTGGGAAAAATGGTATTGTATCACGCTATGAATTTGATGAATCTGCATACAATACTCTTAAGATCTTGAAATTCGACTCATATTCGGAAGAGTGGCTCGACTTTATTTTGAATTGCCGAAGTGGAAATGATGATACGGATTATGACCTTGTGGTTGGCGGTGTTGCAAATGACAAGGTATTTAATACGATTGAATTATTTTTTGACGGATTAATAGATAAAACAGAGGCAATTAGTCGTCTAAGATATGAGAAGCCAAATTTGCAGATATGTTTCCGTTCCAAGGAAGCACTAGATATGCACTTACATTTTGAAGGGAGCGAACAGATATGAATGCGAATCCTGTTCTATTACAGAAAAAGTATGCCCGCATTGTGGAACTTTTTGCAAAAAAAAGGATGATAACATTAGAGGCTGCATTGGATTTTTTCTATCATTCAGAGTTGTATCGATTGGTGAGCGAGGGCGTGTCAGATATGCACTGTATGAGCGATGAATATCTGGTGCAGGAGCTTATAAATGAGCAGATGAAACTGTATGACAAGGACATTTGACCATAATAAAAAGGAGAAATCGGGTCATACTATCCTTGAGGTGATGGTATGAATCTATTAAGTGATGACGAAATCCCAGTAGGACTGGGAATGGCTCTTGCAGAAAATGTACATGCCATGGAGCGGTTTGGCAGGATGACTGGACAGGAGCGCCAGACGTTTATCAACCGTTCCCGGCAGGTACATTCCAAAGAGGAGATGAAACAGCTTGTGTATTCTCTTGACAGGCAGGAGGATCGGATAAGCAATTTTGACAGGTGAGGAGGCACAGAGGTGGAGATGGAGCAGTACACGATAACCGGTATGAGTTGTGCAGCATGCAGCGCCAGAGTGGAAAAAGCAGTATCAAAAGTGGAAGGCGTTACATCCTGTTCAGTAAGCCTTTTGACCAATTCCATGGGCGTGGAGGGAACGGCATCTTCCAGGGATATTATTGCAGCTGTGGAAAAAGCCGGTTATGGGGCAGCTCTAAAGGGTGCCGGAAGCAAAGCAGATGCAGCGGGTGCCGAAGGACAGGCATCCGGCGGCTCTGTTTTGGAAGAGGAATTGCTTGCCGACCGGGAAACGCCAGTCTTAAAAAGAAGGCTTCTGGCATCGGTGGGATTCTTAATTGTGCTAATGTATTTTTCCATGGGGCATATGATGTGGAATTGGCCGCTTCCGGCATTTTTTACAGACAATCCGATAGCCATGGGATTAGTCCAGATGCTTTTGACCATTGTGATTATGGTGATTAATCAGAAATTTTTTATCAGCGGTTTTAAGAGTTTGTGGCACAGAGCGCCTAATATGGACACTCTGGTCGCCCTAGGGTCGGGAGCTGCTTTTGTATATAGCACATATGCATTATTTGCCATGACAGATGCCCAGGTGAAGGGAAATATGGATGGGGTTATGGGGTATATGCATGAATTTTATTTTGAGTCGGCGGCGATGATTCTTACTTTGATTACGGTTGGGAAAATGCTGGAAGCACACTCAAAAGGAAAGACGACAGATGCTTTAAAGGGGCTTATGAAACTGGCTCCAAAGACCGCAACGATTAAAAAAGACGGAAAGGAAATACAGGTTTCCATAGACCAGGTAAAAAAAGGGGACATTTTCGTAGTCCGTCCAGGTGAAACGATTCCGGTAGACGGCGTGGTGCTGGAAGGAAATAGCGCAGTAAATGAAGCGGCACTGACTGGCGAGAGTATTCCGGTCGATAAAGAAGCAAATGATCCCGTCTCTGCCGCTACCTTAAACCAATCCGGCTTTCTTTGTTGCGAGGCCACACGGGTAGGGGAGGACACCACATTATCCCAGATTATCCAGATGGTCAGTGATGCTGCGGCAACGAAGGCACCGATTGCCAAGGTGGCAGACAAGGTGTCGGGAGTGTTTGTTCCTGCGGTGATAGTCATTGCCCTCATAACGATCGCAGTCTGGCTGCTTGTGGGGCAGAGCGTGGGATTTGCCCTGGCAAGGGGGATCTCTGTCCTGGTAATCAGTTGCCCATGCGCCTTAGGACTTGCCACTCCAGTGGCAATCATGGTAGGTAACGGTATGGGAGCCCGGCACGGAATTATGTTTAAAACCGCTGTATCCCTGGAAGAAACGGGAAAGGTGGAGATCGTTGCGTTAGATAAGACCGGAACCATTACCAGCGGGGAACCAAAAGTAACGGATCTGTTACCGGCTGTTTCGGATGATAACACTGGTACCGTAAGCGATGGAGCAGTCCACGGTACGGGACGACACAGTGAGGAAGCTCTGCTTCGGATGGCATATGCACTGGAAAAGAAAAGTGAGCATCCGCTGGCATCTGCCATTATCCAGTATGCCGCGGAAAAGGGAATAGAGGCAGAGGAAGTCTCGGATTTTCAGGCATTTCCGGGAAATGGACTGTCTGCCAGATTAAACGGGGAACTTCTCTGCGGTGGCAATCTGGAATATATCCAGAAGCAGGCTCATATACCGGCAGATGCAAAGAAACAGGCAGAGCAGTTGGCAAAAGAAGGAAAAACGCCGTTGTTTTTCAGTAAAGCAGGCGTATTTACCGGAATAATTGCGGTGGCGGATGTGATAAAGGAAGACAGTGTGCCAGCGGTGAAGGAATTACAGAATATGGGAATCCGCGTGGTGATGCTTACCGGAGATAATGAGCGGACGGCAAAGGCAATCGGGAAACAGGCAGGTGTGGATGAAGTGATTGCCGGAGTATTACCGGATGGAAAAGAAAGTGTGATCCGCACATTAAAGGAAAAAGGAAAAGTTGCCATGGTAGGAGACGGTATGAATGATGCCCCGGCCCTTACCAGAGCGGATATTGGAATTGCCATCGGAGCTGGGACGGACATTGCCATTGATGCGGCGGACGTGGTATTGATGAAGAGCCAATTAAGGGATGTGCCGGCGGCCATCCGGCTAAGCCGCGCTACCCTTCGCAACATCCATCAAAACCTGTTTTGGGCATTTTTCTATAATGTCATCGGGATTCCGCTGGCCGCTGGTATCTGGATACCGGTTTTTGGCTGGAAATTAAATCCCATGTTTGGTGCAGCGGCCATGAGCTTATCCAGCTTTTGTGTCGTAACCAATGCGTTAAGGCTGAATCTGTTCCACATGTATGACGTGGGAAAAGATAAAAAAATAAAAAGAAAAGTGAAAAAGGAGGAAAAACAAATGGAAAAAACAATGAAAATTGAGGGAATGATGTGTGGACA
>JAQXIP010000027.1 GCA_029007845.1 Clostridiales bacterium | reverse complement strand
GGTGAGACATCGGTTATCGCATTATTAATCGGCGCAATCTATCTTCTGGCTAAGAAAATTATTTCCTTAAGGATTCCGCTTGTCTATATTGCGACCTTTGCCGTATTTGTTCTTTTGTTTGGCGGAAGAGGAATGGATCTTACCTACCTTGCAGCCCAGATCTGTGGCGGCGGACTGATTCTTGGTGCCTTCTTCATGGCAACGGACTATGTAACCAGTCCGATTACCCCGAAAGGGCAGATCCTGTTTGGAATTCTGCTTGGAATCTTAACAGGCATTTTCCGGATCTTTGGCGGTTCTGCAGAAGGAGTCTCCTATGCGATTATCTTCTGTAACCTTCTTGTTCCGTTAATTGAAAAAGTTACCATGCCGGTACCATTTGGAAAGGAGGGCAAAAAAGATGGCAAAAAAGAAAGCAAATAGTAATCCTGCTAAAAAGAAATCCACGATTGCCCATGATGCCATTGCCCTTTGCGTCATAACGGTTGTGGCAGGATTTTTACTGGGACTTGTTTATAAAGTAACCGAACAGCCAATTGAAGATGCTTCCCTGAAGGCAAAACAGGAAGCGTACCAGACGGTATTTCCGGATGCGGCATCTTTTGAAGAAACGGACAATGCAGCCAGTCTTGTTAAAGAAAAAGGAGCTTCCTATGAAGGAGCCGAGATTACGGAATACCTGATGGCAAAAGATTCCTCTGGAAATCCAATTGGTTATGTGGTATCGTTTACTGCCAAGGAAGGATATGGCGGAGACATTTTGTTGTCGATGGGCATTGATCAGGATGGTGCCATCACCGGATTTGAAGTAATATCCAACTCGGAGACAGCAGGTCTTGGCCAGAATTGTGTGAAACCTTCCTTCAAGGATCAGTTTAAGGGAATCAATGCAGATTCCATTGAGTGGACGAAGGATGGAAAATCTGCGGATAACCAGATCGATGCCTTAAGCGGCGCTACCATCACGACAAAGGCCGTGACAAAGGGTGTGAATGCGGCGCTGTCCTTCATTAAACAGGACGTCATGAGCCAGGAGGGAGGTAGTGCAAATGAATAAATGTGTGGAACGGCTTTATAATGGCATTATAAAAGAAAACCCGACGTTTGTGCTGATGCTGGGAATGTGTCCGACTCTGGCGGTTACTTCTTCTGCAATCAATGGACTGGGAATGGGACTGACGACAGCAGTCGTTCTTGTGATGTCCAATGCATTAATCTCCTTATTAAGAAAAGTAATTCCGGATAAAGTGCGGATTCCGGCATTTATCGTAATCGTAGCCTCTTTGGTTACCATCGTGCAGCTTTTGCTGCAGGCGTATATACCGTCTTTATACGATGCGCTTGGAATCTATATCCCGTTAATTGTTGTAAACTGTATTATCCTCGGCCGGGCAGAGGCTTATGCATCACAAAATGATGTGCTGTCATCGGCATTTGATGGACTGGGAATGGGGCTTGGTTTTACTCTTGGCCTCACCTCCATCGGAATCGTCCGGGAGATTATTGGAAGCGGCGCAGTATTCGGTCTGGAATTTGCAGACAAAATTCATTATGAACCGGCATCCATCTTTGTAATGGCACCGGGAGCATTCTTTGTGCTGGCTATGCTTACCGCCCTGCAGAATAAGTTTAAGGCTCCATCTGCAACGAATGTTGAGGGAATCGAAATCAGCTGTGGAGGAAACTGTGCATCCTGCAGTGGCAGCACCTGTGCGGCAAACCACGGCATCCTGGAAGCCCAGAAAGCAGCGGAAAAAGCAGAAAAACTGGCTCAGGCGAAAAAAGCAGCCCAGGCAAAACAAGCCAAGGCTAAGAAGGAGGATTGATCGATATGGCACATTTGTTAATGATATTTATTGCAGCAGCATTAGTGAATAACGTCGTATTAAGCCAGTTCTTAGGAATCTGTCCTTTTCTTGGCGTTTCCAAGAAAGTGAATACGGCTGCCGGTATGGGAGCAGCGGTTATCTTTGTTATATCCATTGCGTCCGTGTTATCCAGTCTGGTGTACCAATACATCCTGACACCGCTTCATATCACCTACCTTCAGACAATCGCTTTTATTTTACTGATTGCGGCGTTGGTTCAGCTGGTGGAAATGATCTTAAAGAAAATGATGCCTTCCCTTTACAGTGCATTAGGTGTGTATCTTCCACTGATCACAACGAACTGTGCGGTTCTTGGTGTGGCACTCACAAATGTAACAAAGGAATATGGCGTATTAGAGAGTTTTATTAACGGATTCGGAACGGCCTGTGGATTTACCATATCCATCATTATTATGGCTGGCATCCGGGAACGGATTGAGTATAACAACATTCCAAATGCATTAAAAGGCTCTCCGATTGTTCTTGTGACTGCAGGACTGATGGCAATTGCCTTCTGTAGTTTTGCAGGAATCATATAGGAGGTGGAAAACGCTATGCAGATTGTAATTATTTCAACACTTGTAATCGGCCTGATTGGTCTGTTAATCGGTGTAGGACTTGGAATTGCCGGTAAGAAGTTTGAAGTGCCGGTTGATGAAAAAGAAGTCGCTGTCCGGGCATTGCTTCCGGGAAATAACTGTGGCGGCTGTGGTTACGCAGGCTGTGATGCTCTTGCAAAAGCCATTGCCCTTGGCGAGGCTCCGGCTGGTGGCTGCCCGGTTGGTGGTGAGAATGTGGCAAAAGCCATCGCAGAAGTCATGGGAGTAGACGGCGGCGGAACTGCACGTCAGGTGGCATTTGTAAAGTGCAGCGGTACGTGCGACAAAACGGAGCTTCAGTATCATTATTACGGAATACATGACTGCACAAAGCTTGCCATGGTTCCAGGCCGGGGAGATAAAAAATGCGCTTATGGCTGTATGGGCTATGGAAGCTGTGTAAAAGCCTGTCCATTTGATGCCATTCATATCATTGGCGGTGTGGCAAAGGTAGACCGTGAGAAATGTAAGGCCTGCGGAAAATGTATTGCCATCTGTCCAAACCACCTGATTGAGCTTGTGCCATATGATGCAGAGCATATGGTGGCATGCAGCTCGAAGGACAAAGGAAAAGATACCCGGCAGGTATGTTCCACCGGCTGTATCGGCTGCGGAATCTGTGTGAAACAGTGTGAAGCCGGAGCCGTGACGGTGGAAAACAACGTGGCACATATCGACCAGGAAAAATGTACCCATTGTGGCAAATGCGCCGAGAAATGTCCGTCAAAGATTATTCTTTAAAATGATGAAATCCGCTATACGATTGCAAATAAAATGGTGTAGCGGATTTTTGCAGTAACAAAAGGCCATTCGACAAGGGTGGCGGAATACAAGCTGCGTCAGGAAGGGATGGCAGTCTGATATGAAAAAAAGGATCATCATGATACTTGCTGTTTTGCTGATCTTTGGAGCTGGCTTGTGTCTGGTTCAGGAACATTCAAAGGAAACAATGCCTGAAAAGGAAGACGAAGACAGGACAGAGCATTTGGAAGCTGGCGAGAACGAAAAAGAGACAGCCAGCCAGGAGAGTGTGACAAAAAAGCCGGTGGAAGTAGAACGAGAGATAGTCACCGTCTTGTCGGTAAAGGCAAACCGGGTAAGTGACAATGAGATTCGGATTCAATGGCCGAAGGATCATAGTGGCCGGATCAGAACGTATCTTGTGCAAAGATGTGATGCCAGCGGCTCTTCAACAGGCAGTGAGTGGAAAACCATTGCAACCGTTGCGGCGGACGAACCGAAAAACACAAGTAAGAAATACAGATGGACGGATTGTCTGGAAACAAGTGAACCAAAGCAGTATCTGTACCGGGTTGTTCCGCAGGTTTATGACGAAGAATTATATGAAGCGGGCTATAGTGACCCGGCGCTTTGCAGTAATCTTTATCTATGCATTGATCCGGGACATTATGCGGGAAAAAATGCAGTTACCGGAGAGGATTCCTATGGCTATGCGGAAGGGGACTTCACCCTTCGGTTAGCCTTAGAACTCCGTCGTGAACTGAAAGAAAATTATGGAATCAGCTCCTGTATGACCAGGGATTCCGGGGATATCACGTTAGATGGATATTCCAATGAGCGCCTGGACAGTGGACATGTCAGTTTACGGGGAAGTTATGCAGGAGATCAGGGCTGTGATCTGTTTCTCTCGATTCATACAAATGCGAATGAAGACCATGCGAATGGGGTGGGGACATTCCAGCAGCCAGTGAAGATCAATAAGCCGATTGTGATTGCCAATGATGTAGCCTTATCTTCCGAAACCGTTCGTTCGGCATGTAATGAGATTGGAAAGAATCTGGTCAAAGCAAGCGGCCGGATGGGAATCTCGTCACAGGAACGGTTCGTGCCACTTAAGGATGCACACGCCATGGAATGGTCGGTTGCCTATAATGACAGTGTTGATCAGGAAGGGACGGTTGTATGCAGACATGGAAATCATGGACAGTATTATGGTGTGCTGCGGGGAGCCCAGGAGGTTTCGGTTCCGGGAATCATCATTGAGCATGGATTCCATACAGTTCCCGAAATGCGGAATGCAGCAATGAATGGTGATCTGGCATCGGTATGGGCAGAGGCCGATGCAGCCGGAATTGCAGCCGGATATGGATTTCAAAAGAGAAAAGAATAAGGAGATGCTAGAATGTTTTGTACAAAATGTGGAAAAGAGTTAAAGGATGGCGCTAAGTTCTGTGTGAACTGCGGTACCCCGGTTGACCAGAATGTGGCTATGCCAAAGAAGCCAGAAGCTCGGCAGGAAGAGAAGCCGGTGGACATGCAGCAAAAGCCAGATCAAAAGAAAAACACAGCATTCATCGGCTGTGGGATTGCGGCAGCGCTTGTCGTGATCTTATATATTGCAGGCTGTCTGGTATGCAGCACGATAGAGCGTTCCGTTGCAAAAGAGATTGAGGAATATGCCATTTCTGATTATAAGAAGCAGGAACAGAACCTGATTCACGACTATGAAGAAGAGAACTTTTTCAACATCATCCGGAAAGTCCAGATTGTGCATGAGCTGTCAGGACTTCGTACCCAGTCAAAGGAAGCGGACGCTGAGCTAACGAAGCTGAAAGAAACACTGGATCAGATGGAAGGTGAAAAAGAGAAATATGATCTGACATCAAGGTATTCAGATTACGAGAAACGATTAGAGGAGTTTAAGGGATCCGTTGAGAAAAAAGAATACGAAAATGCGTCAGCAGCCCTTGCCCTTGCGCAGAAAGAGCTGAAGCAGCTGATTGATGAGAATAAACAGTATGTGGAAGACAAGCTGAATGAATACAAAGAGGCAGACTGGTCGATGGCAGATGAAAAAGATAAGTCTGTGTATGATACGGATCTGGATAAAATTAACCAGCTGATGGACAAAGACCAGTACGCGGAGATGAAGAGCATTTTCGATGAGATGGACGAAGTGACCGTTATGTATATTGAGCCGGATCAGCCTCTGGCTGTCTCTGTCCAGCAGGTTGATGTAACGGAATATCCAAATGTGAAACTATATGTCAAGCTTCAGGATGCAGCAGGTGATGTTCCGGAAAATCTGCAGTCAGGCTTCTTTTATGTACGGAAAAAGGATGCGAATGCCTCTTATGTGAGACAGAAAGTCGTTGAGGTAACACAGTTGAACCAGCTTGAGGCTTTAAATATTGATATGGTTGCAGATGTAAGCGGCAGTATGGATGGCTACCCGCTTATGGAAGCCAAGAATTTAATGAGCTCCTTCTTGAATACGGTGCAGTTTGAAGCCGGAGACAGGGTAGAACTTACCTCTTTTAGTACAGGGGTATATCTCGAGCAGAACTTTACGGATGACCTGGATCAGCTCGACCGCTGTATCAATGGATTAGTGACCGACGATATGACCAGTTTGTACGATGCACTCTATACGGCTGTAACGAGAACGGCATCCCAGAACGGGGCAAAATGTGTGATTGCATTTACCGATGGGAATGACAATTACAGCAATTGTACACCAGAACAGGTCATCGATGTGGCAAAACGATATTCCGTACCGATTTTCATTATAGGCATTGGCAGTGTGAACTCCAATGGTGTGAGCGAGATTGCATACGAGACAGGCGGAGAATACTATCCGATTGACAGTATCACATCCATTAAAGAAATCTATGATGAGATCTATCGGCAGGAAAAAGAATTATACATGGTTCAATATGCTGATGAAACCGGCGCAGATCTCTCAGATGCATCGGATCTCATTGTGGGATACCATTCGTCAGAATATGGCGGTGAGGAAAATTATTCGTATAGTCCGAAAGTTCTTATGAGTGTAAACGGAAACTCTCTGTATACCGATGGACCGGAGGCAGTAGTAGAAGCTTACATGAAAGCCTTTGACAATGCGATGACAGAATCTAATTTTTCCTACATATCAGACTACCTCAAAGCCGGAAGTCCGATCTACAAAACCCAGAAAAAATATGTGGAAAAAGACATTTCGGAACAGCTTGAGTCCTACGAGATTGTAAATACAAAATACTCGAAAAATAAGAAACAATGTGTTGTTACGACACGCGAGACGTATTATGTCCAGAAGACAGGAGAACCATTGAATCTGATGACGCAGCAGTGCAAGTACAAGCTTGTCCTGGATCACGGTGAATGGAAGATGACCGATTTTGCCGATTCGGTAAAGGTGCTCTCAAGGATTAAACAGTAAAAAAAGATAGGTGTTACCTTTTACCAGAATGTCAGGATTATCATGCTATTACTGGCTGCCTGTTTTAGTGCATCGGTTTCGAAATAACACGACTCAAAACTTGTCTATTTCTCCGATTGTACATGTCAAAAAGCCTCGACGTAGCCCGCTACGCCTACGTTTTTTGACATGCACACTCGAAGAAATATTCGGCGTTTTAAGTCGAGTTATTTACGAACCGATGCACTAGTTCAGACTCTACTGATTCATAAAGTTTTTCCATGTCACTCTCAGTTCCATATTTCACAACCACACGGTAGATTGGTTCAATCACCGTCAAATCCTCTTCCAATTCCTCTGCAATCACTTCCGGGCTTTTATTCTTTTTCACTTTTTTACAAATCATCTGAATCAATTTCTTCTGCGTTCCAATTGTCTCGCCTTTTTCCAGGCCAATCGCCTCGCCCTTTTCCAGGCCAATCTCCAATATACTCATTTTCACAGCCTCCCATTCTTCGGATTGCCGAACCTCATTGACGATTTCATCCAGCATCTCAATCCGCTGGTCTGTTACCACAATGTCTGGATTATCCAGCGTAGTTTTCTTCATATACTGCAGCAGGCTGACCAGTTCAGGACGCCCGTTTTTGCTGCTCATATTCAGGAACAGCTTTTTTGTCCCGTCATCCAGATGAAGTCCCGGAATCTCCTCGCACTGTTCGGTAAACGTATACATTGCCAGATCCTGCCGAAAGATATCTTCCTGTGTGATAAAAATAATTACTGTGGACGGAAGATTCCTGTA
>JAQXIP010000026.1 GCA_029007845.1 Clostridiales bacterium | reverse complement strand
GGAAACATGTTGAATATCAGGTACCATGAAATATCCCTTTGAACACGTCGGCACTTGGTTTTGCGTTTTTTGCAAAACCTTAGTACCGCTACGTGTTCAATGGAGCGAAAGCGAGTATTTCATGGAACCTGATATTCTGCGAGCTTTCGGCGGCTGTGCGCTCGTCACGGCTGAACTGTTACCATAACCTGTGTAACCGTCTGATCCGGGTTGACAAATGTGGAAAAAGGAATAAAATAAATGGATTAGAAAGCGAGTGAGAAATGTGCGTCGATTACTGGATAAAATGGTTGTTGTGATTACACTGGTGATCTATCTGTGTCATTATGAGCTTCTGACAATCAGTGGACCGATTACAGGTGTATCTTATGTGCTGGCAGGAGCAGCGATTCTTTTACTGGGGATTTATGTATATTTGGATATTCCGGAATATTTAATAAGCCATGTAAAAGGTTTTGAATGGCTTTTTTTCGGAATTTCACCGGTACTGGCATTTTTTATGGTGGAGCTCTTTGAAGAAAACCGGTTCCAGCTGATGGAACTGCGTTATTTTTTTATGAATCTCATCTGGTATGCCCTGACTTTTATCGTTGTATTATGGATTACGAGAAGAATTAAATATACACTTTTGATTCTTTTTTCTTCCATGGCAGTGCTGGGGCTGGCGAACTATTATGTGTATAGCTTTCGTGGAACACCAATTCAGCCGTGGGATTTTCGGTCATTTGGAACAGCACTTCACGTCGTGTCAAATTATTCCTATGATTTTTGCATTTTTACATTCTGGGCTTTGATTTTACTGGAATTTGTACTGTTTACCGCAATCAGGTTTCCAAACAAAAAGGTTTCCTTGTGGAAGAAAAAGGGAGGCTTGATTTTTTCTATCAGTGTCCTGCTTCTTCTCTTTGTCTTTCTTGGAATCTATATGAAAGTGGGAATTATGGGCATATTTGGAGAACGGGTATATGCCTGGAAACAGGATTATCAATACCAGCGCTGTGGATTCTACTTAAGTTTTATGGAAAATGTGCGGGTGCTTCAGGTTGAAAAACCAGAGGGATATGATAATGAACAGGTTGAAAAGATCGTAGAAGATGCTTTGAAGAATCAGGAACAAGGGGAGAAAGCGGATGGCATTTCCCCAGTGGAAAAGCCGAATATTATTGCAATTATGAATGAATCGTTTGCCGATCTTTCTGTTGTCCGGGAATTGGACACAGACGAGGATTATATGCCGTTTATTCATGGACTCAAAGATAATACCATTAAGGGGAATCTGTATATGTCTATTTTTGGCTCCAATACCTGTAATTCTGAATTTGAATTTATGACAGGAAATACAATGGCTTTTCTGCCGGGAAACAGCATTCCTTACCAGCAGTATATTAAGGGAAATACCAGTTCTTTATGCTCTATTTTAAAGGCACAGGGGTATACTTGTGAGGCACTTCATCCGTATTATCCAAATGGCTGGAACCGCCCGAACGTGTACGAGTCAATGGGATTTGAACGGTTTTTAAGCATGGATGATTTTTCGTATCCGTCTACGCTTAGAGGTTATATAACAGATCAGGCCAATTACGATAAACTAATCGAGATGTACGAAGCACATGATACATCCGAAGGACCTTATTTTATCTTAAATGTAACAATGCAGAATCACGGTGGGTATGCCGAAAACACATTTAAACATTGTATACACATCAACCACAAATATGAAAACAATCTAGCCATAACCGAGGAATATCTGAATCTTGTTAAGTATTCGGATGATGCATTTAAAAAGCTGGTAGCTTATTTTAAAACGGTGGATGAGCCTACGGTCATTGTAATGTTTGGTGACCACCAGCCAAACCTTCTGGATGGTTTCTATGCGGGAATGGATGAAGCCCAGGAGCTGGCTGTGCTGCAGGATAAATATATTACTCCGTTTATTATCTGGGCAAATTTTGATATTCCCGAGGCGTATATTGATAAAATGAGTGCCAATTATCTCTCTAGTTATCTTTTGTCGGTATGTGGATTATCTATGCCGGATTATAACCGTTATTTACTGCAATTATACGAATCCATTCCGGCAATGAATGCCAATGGCTATTATGACAAGAAAGAAGAAAAATGGCATACTTACGATGAAGAAACGGAGTATTCTGGTATGTTGAATGATTACAATATTTTAGAGTATAACAATCTCTTTGACCATGCTGGTAAGGCGGAAGAGGTGTTTGAACTGAAAAAATGACTAGATTTTTATACTATAGTTCGATATAATAAATACGATAGTGCGCATTTGCGCGTTTTTTTGACAAGCCTGGGAAGAACTTGGGCGGGTAATACAAGTAAGTATTAGAAAAAAGATGGAGGCTTTCGTATGTTTAAGATTGTGAAAAAAGAAAAATTGGCCAATAACATCTATCTTATGGATGTAAAAGCACCTCGTGTGGCAAAGCATTGTTATCCGGGGCAGTTTGTCATCGTGAAGATGGATGAGAAGGGGGAGCGGATTCCTTTAACGGTATGTGATTATGACCGGGAAGAGGAGACAGTGACAATTGTATTCCAGACAATTGGTGTATCGACCCAGGAGATGGCAAAGCTGGAAGAAGGAGATTCTTTCCGTGACTTTGTTGGACCTCTGGGACATCGTTCAGAACTGATTGATGAAGATCCGGAAGAATTAAAGAAGAAGCATATTTTATTTGTTGCAGGAGGAGTTGGAACAGCTCCTGTTTATCCGCAGGTAAAATGGATGAAACAGAACGGATATCAGGTTGACTGTATTATCGGTGCAAGAAATAAAGAATTAATCATTCTGGAAGATGCTATGAAAGAGTATGCAGAAAATGTATATGTTTGTACCGATGATGGCTCTTATGGATTTAAAGGAAATGTTAATGACCAGATTAAGGAACTGGTAAATAATCAGGGAAAACACTATGATCTGGTCGTTGCCATTGGACCGGTTATCATGATGAAATTTGTTGCTCTTCTTACTAAAGAACTGGGGATTAAAACAATTGTCAGCATGAACCCGATCATGGTTGATGGAACCGGAATGTGTGGTGCATGCAGACTTCAGGTAGGCGATGAGGTGAAGTTTGCCTGTGTGGATGGTCCGGAGTTTGACGGACATCTGGTTGATTTTGACCAGGCAATGAAGAGACAGCAGATGTATAAGACGGAAGAAGGCCGTGCCCTGCTTCGTATGCAGGAGGGAGATACCCATAAAAACGGTGGCTGCGGATGCAGCGGCAAATAATGCGAAAGGATGGAGTATTAGAATGGAAGTAGATGTATTAAAGAGAGTGCCTGTCAGAGAGCAGGATCCACAGGTGCGTGCGAAAAATTTTGAGGAAGTATGTCTTGGATATAATAAAGAAGAGGCAATGGCAGAAGCAAGCCGCTGCTTAAGCTGTAAAAATGCAAAATGTATGACCGGATGTCCGGTATCGATTGATATTCCTGGTTTTATCTCCAAGGTGAAGGATGGAGACATGGAAGGAGCTTATCAGGTAATCAGCCAGTATTCTGCACTTCCGGCTGTATGTGGCCGTGTATGCCCACAGGAGTCCCAGTGTGAGTGTCATTGTATTCGTGGAATTAAAGGAGAGCCTGTTTCAATTGGTAAGCTGGAGCGTTTTGTAGCTGACTGGGCGCGGGAAAATAATGTAAAACCAGAGCCGGCAAAGGAAAAGAAAACACAGAAGGTTGCCGTAATTGGTTCTGGTCCGGCAGGACTTACCTGTGCGGGTGATCTGGCAAAAGCTGGATATGATGTTACGATTTTTGAGGCACTGCATGAAGCGGGCGGTGTATTATCTTATGGTATTCCGGAGTTCCGTCTGCCAAAATCAACGGTCGTTGCCTCTGAAGTGGAAAACGTGAAATCCTTAGGGGTAAAAATTGAAACAAACGTGGTAATCGGTAAAGCCGGAACCATTGATGAATTAATGGAAAAAGAAGGATTTGACGCTGTATTTATCGGTTCTGGTGCCGGACTTCCTAGATTTATGGGAATTCCGGGAGAGAATGCAAATGGTGTCTTCTCTGCCAACGAGTATCTTACAAGAAGTAATCTGATGAAAGCATTCCGTGAGGATTATGCAACTCCGATTGTGGGAGGAAAGAAAGTTGCAGTTGTAGGTGGCGGAAATGTGGCAATGGATGCTGCTAGAACGGCACTTCGTCTTGGTGCAGAGGTTCATATTATCTACCGAAGAGGGGAAGCAGAACTTCCAGCCAGGGTAGAAGAAGTTCATCACGCAAAACAGGAAGGTATTATTTTTGATCTGTTAACTAATCCAAAGCAGATTCTTGTGGATGAGAACGGCTGGGTAAAAGGCATTGAAGTGATTAAAATGGAACTTGGTGAGCCGGATGAGTCTGGAAGAAGAAGTCCGGTAGAAGTTCCTGGTTCCGAGTATGTAATTGATGTGGATACGGTAATTATGTCTCTTGGAACGAGTCCAAATCCTTTGATTTCTTCTACAACAAAGAATCTGGAGACTAACCGGAGAAAATGTATCGTTGCAGACGAAGCAACCGGTGCTACAAGCAAACCAGGTGTGTTTGCCGGCGGTGATGCGGTAACGGGTGCTGCTACGGTTATTCTTGCCATGGGAGCAGGAAAAGCTGCTGCAAAAGGTATTATGGAATATTTATCAGGAAAGTAGGAAGTTGATTGTTGGATTTTTTTAATGAGATGACAGAGTCCGTTCTTGATGCCATAGTTGTGGCAGGCATTGGCTCAGAAACAGCCGGATGGCTGTTTCTGGCCGGTGGCTGGACAATGGCAGGGGTTCTTGTAATTCTTCTTATCACAGTGCGCATGCGGAATCGTGCGGAAGGCAAAGCCAGAGAGGCACAGAAAGAATTAGAGAAGAATTATGCAGATTTAGAAAAAGCCTATGCGGAAGTCTCTTATACCCACAAGAAGATGGAAGAACAGTACCAGCAATTAAAAAATGTGGAAGAACGTAACCGGAAGCTTGCCTACGGAGATTATCTGACGGATTTGCCAAACCGGGTTTCTTTTATGGAAAAAATTGGAGAAGTGATGCAGTCCGTTCATCCAGATGAAGCCATTGGGATTTTTTTTATTGATCTGGACAGTTTTAAAAATGTAAATGATACATTAGGTCATTCTTACGGGGATGAGATGCTGATTGATGTAACGGATCGGTTAAAGCAGGCTTTGGATGAAGGAGATTATCTTGCCAGATTTGGCGGAGATGAATTTATCATATTAACACAGAATGTAAAGGATTCCGGGGAACTGGAAGAGAAGGCAAAGCGCATTCAGAATGTGTTTTCCTATCCCTTTGTGCTGGCTGCCCGGGAGTTTTTTATTACGGTCAGTATCGGGATTGTTGTTGCACCAAAAGATGGAAAAAACTCTCAGGTTCTCTTAAAAAATGCGGATTCTGCCATGTATGCAGCGAAAAAGATGGGAAAGAATACGTATTGCTTTTATGATGAGACGATTAATGAAGCGCTCATGGATAAGATGGAGTTACAGTCTGAGTTATATGCGGCTTTGGAGAAAAAAGAGTTTGAGGTTTATTATCAGGCACAGATTGATGTGGAAAAACAGGTGATTGCCGGTTTTGAGGCACTGATACGCTGGAATCATCCGCAGCAGGGACTATTGCTCCCTTGTTCCTTTATTGGAGTGGCAGAAGAAACCGGGCTGATTGTTCCAATCGGTGCATTTGTCTTAGAAGAAAGTATTTCCCAATTGAAAAAGTGGCATGATATGGGATATTCGGATGTAACAATGGCAGTTAATCTTTCTGCCAGACAGTTTAATGATCCAGAACTGGTGCATATGGTAATTTTACTGTTAGAAAAATATCAGATGGAGCCGTCCAGTCTGGAACTGGAAATTACAGAAACGATTGCCATGTCCGATCTGGAGAATACCATGTCCATGATTGAACAATTTAAGGAAGCAGGAATCCATATTTCTCTTGATGACTTTGGAACGGGTTATTCTTCTATGAATTATTTAAAGCATCTTCCGGTGGATCATGTGAAGATAGATAAAAGCTTTATGGATACTGCACTTGACAGTGAACGGGATGAAAAAATTGTTTCGACGATTATCTCACTGGCAAAGACACTGGATATGGAAGTGATTGCAGAAGGTGTGGAAAATAAGAAACAGGCTGTCTTTTTAAAGAAAGCCAAATGTAACCGGATTCAGGGATTCTTATATAGTAAGCCAATTCCTGCAAAAGATGCAGAAAAACTGTTAAAGAATTTTGAAGAGAAAAAAGACGAATTAGATCTTCACTTAAACGATGTGGTAACAGAAGTTGAGGAGGACAAATGGGAAAATTAGTCGAGTATTCCAGAGAGTGGCTTCATAAGGAGAAAATCAACGGAGCTATTTTTGATCTGGATGGTACCTTGCTGGACTCTGCAAATGTCTGGTCGGACATTGACCGGGCGTTTCTTGCAAAACGTGGATTTTCGGTTCCAGAAGATTACCAGAAAACCATTGCACCGATGGGGTTTTATGAGACGGCATGTTATACAATCCGGCGTTTTTCCTTAGATGAAACCCCAGAGGATCTGATTGCGGAATGGAATGATATGGCACGTATGGCATATCACCAGCAGGTTTTGCTAAAACCGGAATCAAAGGACTTTTTAGACTTTCTTCATAGAGAACAGATTCCTTTGGCAATCGCAACCGCTTCCCATCGGGATCTATTTGAGCCTTGTCTTGAACGGCTTGGTATCAAGGATTTCTTTTCTGTCATGCTTACGGTACAGGATGTGGGTGTTGGAAAAGAAGAACCGGATCTGTATCTGGAAACAGCCAGACGTCTTGGCGTGAAACCAGAGGAATGTCTTGTATTAGAAGACCTGCCCGTTACCATTCAAAGTGCCAGCAGAGGCGGCTTTCTCACTGTTGGGGTCTATGATCAGGGTACAACCGGAAAGGAACAGTGGCACGAGATGAAACGGTTGAGCAGGTATCTTTTGCAGGAGTAGTAACTTTTGCAGATCGGGATAAAAAATCTTTGACAAAATTGGTTTTATCCGTTATAATAAATCACGCTGATATGATAATCAGTATGCATCTGTAGCTCAGTGGATAGAGCAGTGGTTTCCGAAGCCATGTGTCGCAGGTTCAACTCCTGTCAGGTGCATTTTTTATTTTACGATTACCTGCTCCGGAAGGGGCGTATTGGTAAAATAGCAGTTAATATTCTTTAAAGTCTGATTGGCAATTTCTTTTAACGCCTCTTTTGTCAGAAAAGCCTGATGAGAAGTTACGATCACATTCGGCATAGTAATGAGTCTGGCAAGTGTATCATCCTGAATAATCGTATCAGAATAGTCTTCATAAAACAGATCCGTTTCTTCTTCGTATACATCCAGACCGGCAGCTCCGATTTTTTGCTCTTTGATTCCGTCTAACAGTGCCTCGCTGTCAATTAATGCACCACGGGAAGTATTAATGAGGAAGACGCCTTCTTTCATTTTCGAAATGGATTCCCGGTTGATGATATGATAGCTTTCTTTTGTCAGAGGACAGTGCAGTGAGATGATGTCAGATTTGGCACACAGTTCGTCGAAGGAAACGTAATGGATATCACTGTTCTTGACTGGATAGGGATCATATGCCAGGATATTCATGCCAAGTCCGGATATTACCTGCATGAATGTCTGGCCAATCTTTCCGGTTCCGATAATTCCGATGGTTTTATTTCTTAGATCAAAGCCGATCAGTCCGTTGAGACTGAAGTTATATTCTCTTGTACGGTTGTAAGCCCGGTGGAGTTTTCGATTCAGGGTAAGGATAAGACCGAGGGTGTGTTCGGCTACTGCATAGGGCGAGTACGCCGGAACCCGGGCAATCAAAAAGCGGTCTTTGGCATATTTGATATCGACATGATTAAAACCGGCGCAACGAAGGGCAATCATTTTTACACCGGCCTCTTCTAAGCGCTGAAGAGCTTCCTGATCCAGTGTGTCATTCACGAAGGAAACGATTACTTCACTTCCTTTTGCTAAAATGGCACTTTTTTTGTTTAGTTTTGATTCCAGGTAATTCATTTCAAATGGATAAGAACTTCCAAGCTCTTCAAAGTATATTTTGTCATAAGGTTTGGTATCATAAAATGTGACAATTGGTTTCATATCGTTCGTCCTTTCATCTGTTTATGATACCATTATGAAACAGACGGCGTTACATTATTCAGACAGATTTTGGTATACGACATCCTGTGAATTGCGTCGGAAAACGTAAACATGGTCAGAAAGAACTTCTTCTGGACTGACTTGTGTTCGGTTGATTTCCTGAACCATTTCTTCTAGATGGAATTGCTGTTGAGGGTTTTCATATGGAATGGCAATGATTTCATGCACAGAAGATGGTAATAGATAAAGGTCACTGTCTAGAAGAACGGACAGCTCATTTAAGACATCTTTATATAGCAGAACAGTTGCGCCGTTTATGCAGATTTTGTTTGTCAGAACATACATTGGATGAGGCTCCATGGATCTTATCATATCGTCTGCAGCAAGCGATTCGGGAAGCATCTTTTTAATCATCCGGCTCATCTTTTCTACCCGAAAAGGGAAATAGACGGGCATATTCCTGAGTGCCTGGCTAAGCAGCTCGGATGTGCTTACTGACCAATGGCTCGCCAGCGTGTTTGTGATGCGGATTGAACTGATTCCGGTATCGCAGCAGTCTACCAGATAATAGAACAGGATGGAAAGATCAAGATAAGAAATTGCTGGACAATCCTCAATGAGCAGGCTGTTTTTGCTTCGGTTGACCAGACGGCAGACGATATGGCTCCGGACGTTTTCAAAATTGGTCTGCCGCAGAGGGTCGAGCTTGTCCTGGATGTCGATAACATCCTGAAGGAAGAGTTGGGTGATTGCTTCAGCCAGTTCTTCCAGATCATACCCATTTAGAAAGTATTTGTAGTAATCTTCCAGGTAGACTGTCGGACTGATCTGCCCGGTATCTTTTTTTAGGATCATGCCAGTGCGTAAAACTCCATTATTTTTTGGAACCGGATGCAGACATATCTCGCAGTGTTCGGGTAACCGTTCCTGAACCAGGACGGTTAATGCTTGGGTAAATTCGTCAAAATTCATTCCATTCTCCTTTCGTTTCATATATGAGCTGAGTTCATTGTAGCATAACGGAATAAACAAAAACTATGGGAATATGTGAGGAATATGGAAGAAAAAAAGGGGTGTGAATTTGTACAAAATATGAATGGACTTTGGATAAATGGAGCAATTTTGACAAAACAGAGCGGAGAATTGACTTCTCAACACTTCTTTGGTAAGATAGTTTGAGTAAAAAGATCAAAGAAAGAACTGAGGTTTATATGAAAATAAAGTACAAAAGAATTGTGTTCACTATCATGATGGGGACAATGCTGATTGGGTGTATTACGTTGTCGATTGGAATCCCATCCGGGAAAAATGAGAAACAGAAAACATCCTCTGAGCAGCAACAGAACCTGGCAGCAGACACCGGTGAAGAAGTTACCTATGAACTGGAGGAAAACCAGCATCCCGAGATTAATGAACTGGTAAGGGAGTATCTGGGTGCCAGACAGAAGTGTGATCTGGATGCATTATCAGGTCTGGTAAGTGACATAAGCCACATTGATGAAGATAATCTGCGCAAGCGCAGCGAATATATTGAGGGGTATCAGAATATATCCTGTTACACGATGAAAAGTCCGCAGGATGGCGGATATCTGGTGTTTGTATATAGTGAAGTGAAATTTTTGAATATCAATACACCGGCACCAGGCTTATTCAGCCTCTATGTGACACAGACGGAGGATGGAAGTTACGTAGTATATCTTGGAGAACTGGATGGAGATGTGCAGGAATTTACAGACAGTGCCATGCAGTCTGAGAAGGTGCAGAACCTGCTTGATACGGTAGACCAGAAATTAAAACAGGCAATTGTATCCGATGAGGATTTAAGAGACTTCTATCAGAAACTGGAAGAATCCTCCCAGCAGTCCGATCCGGCCAAGGAGGAAACGAATACCCAGTCTGGTGACAAAAAAGGAGAAATAAAGGAACCGTAAGATGTTTTGATTCATGAAGAAGAGGGAGCTGTGCATTGCCATTGATTGGAAATGCACAGCCTTCTTTCTATCTGACTTAAGGATAACCGGGGGATGCGAAAAATGGAAGAGCTTCGTCTGAATAAGTATTTAAGCGATGCAGGAGTCTGTTCAAGAAGAGAGGCAGATCGTCTGATTGAACAAGGAAAGGTGCTGGTGGATGGAATACCGGCAGTTATGGGGCAGAAAGTGCATAAGTCCCAGAAAATCAAGGTGCAGGGACAGGAAGTAAATCCGGTCAAAGAACGGATTCTGCTTGCCTTTTATAAACCAAGAGGGATTGTCTGCACTACTGGTACAAAGGACCGGGCAAAAAATGTAGTGGAATATATGAACTATGGTAAGCGGATCTATCCGGTGGGGCGGCTTGATAAAGAATCAGAAGGTCTGTTACTTATGACTAATAAAGGTGATCTGGTGAATCCTTTGCTAAAAGGGAGTAATTACCATGAAAAACAGTATGTTGTAACGGTGAATAAACCAATTACGGATTCTTTCCTTCAGGCAATGAAGTCGGGTGTCCCGATCCTAGATACGATAACCCGTCCCTGCAAAGTATGGAAAAAGGGCGAGAAATCTTTTGAGATCGTGCTGACACAGGGCTTGAACCGCCAGATCCGGAGAATGTGTGACTATCTGGGATATAAAGTAGTAGAATTGAAACGAATCCGTATTATGAACATTCGCCTTGGAAATCTGAAGGTGGGAGAATACCGCAGCCTTACGAAAAAAGAGGAGAAGGAGTTATTTTCCCAGCTAGGGATTACTGGAAATGACAAGAAAGAGACAGGAGAAGGAGATTGGCAGGATGGGGAAAAATGAAGAACAAATAAATCAGAAATCAAGAAGGATGAAGGAACTGGTTTCCTTACTGAACCAGGCGTCCAGAGCCTATTACCAGGAGGCACAGGAGATCATGAGCAACCTGGAATATGACAGGCTGTATGAGGAATTACAAGAGCTGGAGCGGGAGACGGGGACGGTGTTGTCTGACAGCCCTACCATTCATGTAGGATACGAAGTTGTCAGTTCCCTTCCAAAGGAACGCCATCCTTCCCCGATGCTGTCTCTGGACAAAACAAAAGAAGTGTCTGTATTAGAAGACTGGATTGGAGACCAGACTGGATTATTGTCCTGGAAAATGGATGGACTTACGGTGGTTCTAACTTACGAAGGGGGATCACTTGTTAAGGCGGTTACCCGGGGAAACGGGGAAGTCGGAGAAGTTGTCACCAATAATGCAAAAGTATTTAAAAATGTTCCGGTAAACATTCCTTTTGCTGGGAGGCTGGTTCTTCGTGGGGAAGCGGTAATCAAATACTCGGATTTTGAGAAGATTAATAAGCAGATTGCAGAAATTGATGCAAAATATAAAAACCCACGAAATCTCTGCAGTGGATCCGTGAGACAGTTAAATAATGAAATTACAGCAAAAAGAAATGTCCAATTCTTTGCCTTTGCCCTTGTATCGGCACAAAAAGATGGAGAAGAACTCACGTTTCATAACAGCAGATGGCAGCAGTTTGCATGGCTTATGGATCAGGGATTTGATGTGGTACTGCAAAAAAAAGTGACAAGAGAGAACATGGCAGAGACGGTGGAATGGTTTTCCAGACAAATCAAGGAAAACGATTTTCCTTCAGATGGACTTGTTTTACTATATGATGATATTGCTTATGGAACCTCTCTGGGAAAAACAGCAAAATTCCCCAGGGATGCCATTGCCTTTAAATGGGCAGATGAACAGCGGGAAACAAAACTGGTGGAAGTGGAGTGGAGCGCTTCTAGAACCGGACTGATTAATCCGGTCGCAGTCTTTGAACCGGTGGAACTGGAAGGAACAACGGTGTCCCGGGCCAGTGTTCATAATGTCAGCATTGTGGAAGAATTGGAGCTGGGAGAAGGGGATACACTTCTTGTCTATAAAGCCAATATGATTATTCCTCAGATTGCGGACAATCTGACAAGAAGTGGAACCGTAACGCCTCCGTCTGTTTGTCCGGTCTGCCACGCAAAGACAAGCATCCATAATGACAATGGAGTAAAATCCCTGTATTGTGAGAATTCACAGTGCCAGGCAAAACGGCTTAAATCCTTTGCCTTGTTTGCCAGTCGGGATGCCATGAATATGGAAGGTCTTTCTGAGGCTACACTGGAAAAATTCATTGCGAAAGGCTTTATTCATGAACTGCGCGATATTTACCATCTGGATCAGTATCATGATGAGATTGTAAAGATGGAAGGGTTTGGAGAAAAATCCTATCAGAATCTGATGGATTCCATCCGGCGTTCCAGAGATACCAGCTGTGCAAAATTAATCTATGGTCTTGGAATTGCGAACATTGGATTGTCAAATGCAAAGCTAATCTGCCGTCATTATGAAGATGACTTAGAAAAAATCCAGAATGCTTCGGTAGAGGAACTAACCATGATTGACGGAATCGGTCAGGTAATTGCAGAAGGAATCTCGGCATATTTTTCCAACCAGCAAAATGTGGAACGTCTCGGACGTCTTCTTGGCGAATTAAATCTGATAAAAGAGGAGTATTCGTCACAGCAAACGGCAGTAACCGGACTTACTTTTGTAATCACCGGGGATCTTATGGAATATAAAAACCGTGCCCAGTTAAAGGACTCGATTGAAAAAAGGGGAGGAAAGGTAACCGGCTCCGTGACATCAAAGACCAGTTTCCTTATTAACAATGATGCTGCTTCTACATCATCAAAAAACAAGAAAGCAAAGGAACTAGGAATTGAGATCCTTACAGAAGCGGATTTTATTGCACGTTTTGGTAAATAAGGAAACAGCTGCAGTTCACAAATAAGGGAAAACGTGCTATGATTGTTTCGAAAAATGTAATAGAAAGATGGTGTAAGTATGCCAATTAAAGTTGATGCAAATCTTCCGGCAAAAAAAATTCTGGAAGAAGAAAACATTTTTATGATGGATGAAAACCGGGCCAATATTCAGGATATCCGTCCGCTGCAGATTGCGATCCTGAATCTGATGCCGTTAAAAGAGAATACAGAAGTCCAGCTTTTACGCTGTCTGTCCAATACACCGCTTCAGGTGGATGTGACGTTTCTTACTACGGCATCTTATGTGGGCAAGAATACACCACACAGCCATCTGGACAAGTTTTATCTGACCTATGAAGATGTAAAACAGAAGCGGTTTGACGGGCTGATTATAACCGGTGCACCGGTGGAGATGATGGAATTTGAGGAAGTAGCTTACTGGGAGGAACTGACACAGATTATGGAGTGGTCAAAAACCCATGTGACTTCCACCCTTCATATCTGCTGGGGAGCGCAGGCTGGTCTGTATTATCATTTTGGACTAAAGAAAAAGATTCTTCCAGAGAAAATATTCGGACTTTTCTGGCATAAAGTGAATCATCGGAAAGTGCCATTAATGAGGGGATTTGATGATGTGTTCTTAGCACCCCATTCCCGTCATACCGAGGTGCCAATTGAAGAGATCCGCAAGGTGCCGGAACTTACGATTCTGGCAGAATCCGATGAGGTGGGAATGTTTCTTTGCATGACAGAAGATGGCAGACAGATCTTTCTTATGGGACATCCCGAATATGACCGCCTTACCTTGGAACAGGAGTATCACAGAGATCTTGACGCAGGAAAGACAATCCAGCTTCCTAAGAATTATTTTGAGAATGACAATGCTGGAATTCGGCCTCTCCTTCGCTGGCGGGCTCATTCTAACGCACTTTATACGAATTGGTTAAATTATTACGTATACCAGATGACACCGTACGATTTGGAAGATATTGATCCTTCCGTATTGATTTGACGCCAAAAAACCAAAGGTTAATCTAATTTTAATCTTTTTCCAATTTTTGTTTAAGAACATTCGGATATGATTGGATTATCAACAAAAGCAACACCGAAAAAGTTGAGATATCATATCAGACAATGGAGGATAAAAAGATGGATGAATTAGAAAAAGTGGAAAAATTAAGAGAAAAGGCAAATGTTACTTATGAAGAGGCGAAGAGAGCCTTAGAGGAAAATAACTGGGATCTTCTGGATGCCATGGTATTTCTGGAAAAAGAAGGAAAAGTGAAACGGGAAGGCAGCGAAAGCTACAGCACCCATTATGAAGAGCCACCAAAATATGAAGAAGATATGACGGAAGAACACCGGACGACTTTAGGGGAACTGTTAAACCGGTTTGCAGGCTGGGTTAAGAAGATGGTAAAAAAAGGAAACGAAAATTACTTTGAAGTAGAGCGAAAAGGAAAAACCATTTTAAGTATCCCGGTTACAGCAATGGTGATTCTTTTGGTATTTTTCTGGCAGCTAATTCTGATTCTTATGGTAATTGGCCTGTTTACCGGATTTCATTATCTGTTTAAAGGACCGGCAAGAAGTGTGGCAGATGTGAACAAAGCATTAAACTCTGCTTCAGATACCGCAGAAGATATTAAAGAGGGATTCAAAAATTCTGTGAATCACAATGAACAGTAAAGAAAGAAGATTGGATGGAGGCAGGAATGTCAGATACCATTTTGATTGTTGAAGACGAAGAGAAGTTAGCGAGATTTATTGAACTGGAATTGCTCCATGAAGGGTATCAGGTAAAAAAAGCATATGATGGACGGACCGGCCTTATGATGGCAGAAGGTGGAGAAGCAGATCTGGTGCTTTTAGATATTATGCTGCCACAGCTGAATGGTCTGGAAGTGCTCCGGAGGCTTCGTAAAGCTTCGGAGCTGCCGGTCATTTTACTGACTGCCAGGGATGAAGTGATGGATAAGGTGGCAGGGCTTGATGGTGGGGCAGATGACTATATTACGAAGCCATTTGCCATTGAAGAACTGCTAGCCCGCATCCGTGTTGCACTGAAAAAAAGCCGGGCAGGCAAAAATGGGATAAGCCGGAAGAAAGAGGAAGAACTGATCTTTGGAAAACTTACGATGGATCTGGCAGCGCATCAGGTGTTTGTTGGGCAGCAGGAAGTGGTACTTACAAACCGGGAATTTACGTTGCTGGAAGTGTTACTGAAGAATAAAAACATTGTGTTATCCCGGGATACGCTGATGGAAAAAGTATGTGGATATGACTATGTGGGAGAAACCAATGTGATTGATGTATACGTTCGTTATCTGCGTGGTAAAATTGATGATCCATTTCAGATGCACGTGATTTCCACGGTTCGGGGGGTAGGATATGTCATCCGTGACGAAGAATAAGAAAAAAGAAAAAGAAAAGATGTCTTCTATTGCAGTGCAGCTGTCGTTGTTTTTTTTCATAAGGCGGCTTGGTACTTATCTGGGAATGGATGTGCTTGTGCTGTTTCTTTCTGTGATTGGCTGGTGTTATGGTGTGGAAGTACAGCAGTATGGCAGATTCCGTCTGCTGGATATGCTCAGCCGCCAGTTCCATAAAGAAGGAGGAACATTTTTTTATGATATTTATCCAAAAAGCGGGGAAGTATTTCATGCAGATATGACCCTGCTTTTGCAGATTTTAAAATACATGGCTATCGGGGTATTGGTTTTTCAGCTGCTTCTACTGATTCAGTCTGTGTTAAAAGAGTCTTATGAGATCCGGAAGCGCCTGCGCCCTCTGAAAGAGATGGCTTTAAAAACAGAACAAATCAGTAGCCTGGCATTCAATGAAAGTAAATTTCATCAGTTAGAAGATGCCATCAGCCAGGTTAATCCGAATGATTCTACCGCAAAAGTACAGGTAGGGGATAAAGAACTGAAAGGTCTTGAGATGGCAGTAAACCGTCTGATTGAGCGGATGAGGGATACGTATCGGCAACAGTCCCGTTTTGTGTCGGATGCGTCCCATGAACTGCGCACTCCGGTTGCAGTTATTAAAGGGTATGCTGACATGCTGGATCGCTGGGGAAAAGAAGATTCGGCGACTTTGGATGAAGGAATCGCGGCAATCAAACATGAATCAGAACATATGTCAAAGCTGATTGAGCAGCTTTTATTTCTGGCGAGAGGTGACAGTGGACGTAACCAGATGAAATTTGAGGAATTTTCCCTTTCTGGGATGGTGAGAGAAGTGATGGAAGAATCCCAGATGATTGATGAGCGGCATTCCTACCGTTATCTGGATAAAGGAGAGGTAAGGGCATACGGGGATATTACCATGCTCAAGCAGACAGTGCGCATCCTTGCAGAAAATGCCAGAAAATACTCAAATGATGGAGACGAAATTATCTTCTGTGCTGGAGAGACGCAAGAGGAAGTGTTTTTTTATGTACAGGACTGCGGACAAGGGATGAATGACAAAGAGGTATCCCATATTTTTGAACGGTTTTACCGTTCCGATGAAGCCAGAAACAGTAAAACGGGTGGTTCCGGTCTGGGACTATCCATTGCAAAATGGATAGTAGATAAGCATAAAGGACATTTTGATGTGCTTTCCCGAAAGGAACTTGGTACAAGAATCCGTGTCATATTGCCGCAAAAGAAGGAAGAGAGCCCTTATAGGTGAAGGACTCTCTCTTTGATTTCCTGGGTACGTCCCTGGTTCCAGAACTGGGTGCCGATATAGCCACAGGTACGTCTGGCAACATTCATTTTATCCTGCTTTGTATTCCCGCAGTTCGGGCATTTCCAGATGAGTTTTCCCTCTTCATCTGTTGCAATCTGGATTTCTCCGTTATAGCCACATTCCTGACAGTAATCACTCTTGGTATTTAACTCGGCATACATGATGTTATCATAGATAAACTTCATGACGGATAAAACGGCATCCAGATTGTCGTTCATGTTAGGAACTTCCACATAGCTGATGGCTCCGCCTGGAGATAATTCCTGAAACTGTGCCTCAAATTTTAATTTCTCAAAGGCATCAATAGGCTCTGTAACATGAACATGGTAGCTGTTTGTGATGTAGTTTTTGTCGGTTACCCCTGGAATGATGCCAAACCGTTTTTGCAGGCATTTGGCAAATTTATAGGTGGTGGATTCCAGCGGGGTGCCGTAAAGGCTGAAGTCAATGTTCGTCTCCTTCCGCCATTTTGCACACGCATCGTTAAGCTTCTGCATCACCTGTAAGGCAAAGGGAGTTGCCTCCGGGTCTGTATGGGACTTTCCGGTCATGTAACGGGTGCATTCGCATAATCCGGCATATCCAAGGGAAATGGTGGAATAGCCTCCATAGAGCAGTTTATCAATGGTTTCCCCTTTTTTCAGCCGGGCAAGTGCGCCATACTGCCACAGGATTGGCGCTACATCGGAAGGCGTTCCCTTCAGACGCTCATGGCGGCACATCAGCGCACGGTAGCACAGCTCCAGCCGTTCATCCAGAATTTCCCAGAACCGGTCCATATCCTGTTCACTGGAACAGGCAACGTCTACCAGATTCAAAGTGACAACGCCCTGATTGAACCGGCCATAGAATTTATAATGTTCCGGCTTATCTTCATATACGGTAAGGAAAGAACGGCATCCCATGCAGGGATAGCAGTTGCCTTTTTTCAGTTTTTTCATAACTTTCTCAGAGATATAATCCGGAACCATACGTTTTGCGGTGCATTTTGCTGCCAGTTTTGTCAGGTACCAGTATTTGCTGTCTTCATGGATATTGTCCTCTTCCAGAACGTAGATCAGTTTTGGAAAAGCAGGGGTAATATATACTCCCTTTTCATTTTTTACACCTAAAATACGCTGATTTAGGATTTCTTCTGTAACAAGTGCCAGGTCATCTCTTGTCTGTCCTTCTGGCACTTCATCCAGGTACATAAAAATAGTCACAAAAGGAGCTTGTCCATTGGTAGTCATAAGGGTAATAACCTGATACTGGATCATCTGGACACCCCGTTTGATTTCGTCAAGAACCCGCATTTCTGCTACTGCATTGACTTTTTCTTCATCGAAGCTAAGCCCGGCAGCCTCAAATTCCTCTTTCACCATTTTGCGGAACTTTTGGCGGCTGACATCTACAAAAGGAGCTAGATGAGCCAGAGAGATGCTCTGCCCCCCGTATTGGGAACTGGCAATCTGGGCAATGCTTTGGGTGGCAATATTACATGCCGTGGAAAAGCTTTTCGGCGTTTCAATCATCGTTTCACTGATCACGGTGCCGTTCTGGAGCATATCTTCCAGGTTAACAAGACAGCAGTTGTGCATGTGCTGGGCGAAATAATCCGCATCATGGAAGTGAATAAGCCCTTTGTCGTGGGCATTAACGACATCATCTGGAAGAAGAAAACGCCGTGTAATATCTTTGCTTACTTCCCCTGCCATATAATCTCTCTGGACACTGTTTACAGTAGGATTTTTGTTAGAATTTTCCTGCTTGACTTCTTCATTATTACATTCTAACAGACTTAGAATCTGTTTATCGGTAGAGTTTGATTTTCGGACAAGCGCCCGTTTATACCGGTAAGTAATATAGGTACGTGCCAGAGCGAATGCCCTTTTATTCATAATCTGGTTTTCCACCAGATCCTGTATTTCTTCTACATTCAAGGAACGGTTCATGTCCTGACAGATCCGTTCTACATTTTCTGTAATTTCCTGAATCTGTTCTTCTGACAGCTGTTCACTTGTGACAACTTCATTGTTTGCCTTTGAAATGGCGGCAGTGATTTTGCTCCTGTCGAAAGGGACTTCGGTGCCGCTTCGTTTAATAATACGCATAAGGTAATCCCCCTGCTTTCTGTCTCAGATTATGTTGCAGTATGTCTGCTGCGTGGATAATCATACCATATCTGGTGTAATACGTCAACAAGAAACACCAGATATAGTTTTGCTTTTGTAACAGTTCAGCCGTGACGAGCGCACAGACGCCGGAAGGTAAAGAAGAGTGAAAGGATGTGTAAAAGGAAGGTTGTCAGCTGGCTTAAAAGAAGACCGGAAAGATAGCCGTATACTCCTTTCCTTGGAATCAGGAGGATAATAAACGCCAGCTGGATTAATAGACCGCAGATCGTATTCATCAAAGTCAGATGGGTTTTTCCAAGACCGTTTAAAATGCTTGACAGGGTGGTGGAGAGATAAATCATCGGACAGAGCCAGGCAAGCTGTTTTAAAAAAAGTCCGGCTCTCTCTGAGTGAAAAACAACGCTTCCAAGCATTGGACCGCATAGGAGGAAGAAAATGGAAAATGATATCCCAAGAAACAAGGTAAACATGGTCGTGGTGGATATGGTTTTTGACAGGTAAGCACGGTCTTTCCCGGCGTTTGCTTCTGACACGGCTGGCAGCAGAAGAACTGCCATAGCATTGGTAACAGCAGATGGAAACTGGATAAAAGGCATTGCCATTCCGGTGAGGATACCGAAAATGCTTAGTGCGTTATGCTTTGATAGTCCGGATTTTTGCAGCATAACCGGGATGAGGATAGATTCAAAGCTGTGGAGCAGATTTAAGATCAGATGATTGGCGGTAAGCGGTATGGAAAACGTGAGTAATTCTTTTTTATATTGCCGTTTTTTTGTATAAGGGTCTTTTTTGGAACGGGAGAGGTTACACATATTAAAGAGACATCCGGCGATTTCTCCGGCACAGATGCCGATTACCGCAGTTTCACATGTAACAGGAGCTGATAACCCCGGCGCTTTTTTGATTGCAGTGTACAAAAAGGCAATTAAGAAGACTGCTGTGATTCGTACGGTCTGTTCTAACAGCTGGCTGATGGCAGGGACAGATGGCGTCTTCAAGCCATAATAAAAGCCATTGATACAGGCAGCAATTCCACAGAACGGGAAAATGAGGGACAAAATGCATAATAGACTGCCGCATTCAGGTGTCTGAAGAAATCTTGTGGCGATAAAATCATGATAGCGGTAAACCAGAAATGAAAGAATGCAGGAGAAAAACAAGGACAAGCTGCATCCGGACTTTAAGATTCCAAGGTTGTCACCCTGTTTTTTTTCTGCCACCATTTTCGAGATCGCAGTTTGCAGTCCCCCGGCATAGATCGTAAAGCAGATGGAGTAAACCGGAAAAATAAGCTGGTAGATTCCAAGGTTTTTCGCTCCGATGGTGTTTGATAAAAAAATACGGTAAAAGAATCCCATAAATCTTGTGAGAAATCCGGCAATGGTTAATATCAGGGTTCCCTGTATCAGTTTATTCCGAAGAAGATGACTGGAAAGGGAAAAGATGGAATGGGTGTTTTTCATGCTGTGTCTCCAAAGGGAGCCGTTTGTTGCTTAGAATCTATGCAAAAAAAAGGGGAAATATGTGTTATGTATTGACAAAAGAGTGAAATGCGCTTATTATTTTTATATCCTATAAAATTAATAAGAATTAAAAAGATAGGGATTAAAACGATAAGGATTGTGATGCGATGAAATTATCGACGAAAGGAAGGTATGGGCTTCGGGCAGTTTTAGATATTGCCATGTATAGTACTGACACAGAGGCGGTGGCATTAAGCAGTATTGCAGAACGCCAGAGTATTTCCATGGGATACCTCGAACAGCTGATTGGAAAGCTGAAGAGGGCTGAGATTGTGAAAAGTATCCGGGGGGCGCAGGGTGGTTACATTCTGGCAAGACCTGCAGAAGAGATTTCGGTAGGGGATATCCTTCGGGCAATGGAAGGAGATCTAAGCCCGGTGGACTGTACAGAGGCAAATGGTACCGGAAACTGCGCAGGCTCAGGACAATGTGTCACAAAATTTGTCTGGAAGCGTATTAGTGATAGTATAAATGCTGCAGTGGATTCTATTATGCTTTCACAGCTGGTGGAAGAAGGAAAATCCATACAGGAAGGGAAAGAAAAAAGAGAAGTGGATCTTCCAAAGTGTGGAGGATAGGATTGATTCTTTTTTCGATGTAAATAAATAAGTCAGAAGGAAAGAGGTAACAATATGAATGAGTTAATTTATTTGGATAATGCGGCAACAACGGCTGCACGGCCAGAAGTAGTTGAGGCAATGCTTCCTTATTTTACTGAGAACTTTGGTAATGCATCTGCAATCTACGGGATTGGCGCAAAGAGCAAGGCGGCCATGGAACATTCCAGGGAAACGATTGCGAATGCCCTTGGGACGAATGCAAAGGATATTTATTTTACAGCAGGCGGCTCGGAATCAGATAACTGGGCATTAAAGGCAGCGGCAGAGGCTTATCGTGAAAAAGGAAACCATATTATTACGTCAAAGATTGAGCATCATGCCATTCTCCATACATGCCAGTATCTGGAAAAACATGGATATGAAGTAACATATCTGGATGTGGATGAAAATGGTGTGGTAAAGCTTGATGAGCTGAAAAAAGCCATCCGCCCAACGACAATCTTAATCTCTGTTATGTTTGCAAATAATGAGATTGGTACGATTGAGCCGGTGAAAGAGATTGGAGCAATTGCAAAAGAGCATGGAATTCTTTTCCACACGGATGCAGTACAGGCTTTTGGACAGGTTCCGATTAATGTTGATGATATGAATATTGACATGTTAAGTGCCAGCGGTCATAAGTTAAATGGTCCGAAGGGAATTGGCTTTTTATATATCAGGAAAGGATTGAAGCTGCGGTCTTTTATCCACGGTGGTGCACAGGAAAGAAACCGTCGTGCAGGAACGGAAAATATTCCGGGAATTGTGGGATTTGGAAAAGCAGTGGAGATTGCACTCCGTACAATGGAAGAACGCACGAAAAAAGAAACACAATTAAGAGATTATTTGATTGACCGTGTTCTTCAAGAAGTTCCTTATAGCAGGGTGAATGGCCATCGGACAGACCGTCTGCCGAATAACGCCAACTTCTGTTTCCAGTTTATTGAAGGGGAGTCTCTGCTTATCATGCTGGATCAAAATGGAATCTGTGGTTCGAGTGGTTCTGCTTGCACATCCGGTTCTCTGGATCCATCCCATGTGCTTCTGGCAATCGGCCTGCCCCACGAGATTGCACATGGCTCTCTGAGACTGACGCTTGGGGAGGACACCACTTTGGAACAGATTGATTTTGTCGTTGACAAGATAAAAGAGATTGTGGCAAGACTTCGTTCCATGTCTCCGCTTTATGAGGACTTTATTAAAAACAAGCAATAGAAAAAAATGGAGGAAATCAATATGTACAGCGAAAAAGTAATGGATCACTTTAGCAACCCGAGAAACGTAGGGGAGATTGAAAATGCCAGCGGAGTTGGAACGGTTGGCAATGCCAAATGCGGCGATATTATGAGAATGTATCTGGATATCGATGACAATGGTGTGATTCAAGATTGTAAGTTTAAAACATTTGGCTGCGGCGCAGCTGTGGCAACAAGCAGTATGGCTACAGAGCTTGTCAAAGGAAAGACGGTACAGCAGGCGCTGGAAGTGACAAACAAGGCTGTTATGGAGGCATTAGACGGACTTCCGCCGGTAAAAGTTCACTGTTCCCTTCTGGCAGAAGAAGCTATTCATGCCGCATTATGGGATTATGCGGAGAAACATCATATTAAGATTGAGGGCTTGGAAAAACCGGTAAATGATATTAGTGAAAAAGAAGAAGCTCCAGAGGAAGATTACTGATGAAGGTTGTCATTGGAATGTCAGGAGGCGTGGACTCTTCGGTTGCCGCATATCTCTTAAAAGAGCAGGGATATGAGGTGATCGGAGCCACTATGCAGATCTGGCAGGATGAGGCAGAAGAGGTAAAACAGGAAGAAGGAGGCTGCTGTGGACTTTCAGCCGTAGATGATGCAAGAAGGGTGGCAAACCAGCTTGGAATTCCCTATTATGTCATGAATTTTAAAGAGTCGTTCCAGAAAAATGTGATTGACTATTTTGTGGAAGAATATCTTATGGCCAGGACTCCTAACCCTTGTATTGCCTGTAACCGGTATGTGAAATGGGAATCTTTGCTCCACCGTTCCCTTGCCATCGGTGCAGACTATATTGCCACAGGTCATTATGCACGGGTAGTACAGCTTGATAATGGCAGATATACGTTAAAGAAATCAGCTGCATCGGCAAAAGACCAGACGTATGCTTTGTATAATCTAACCCAGCACCAGCTTTCACATACGCTCATGCCGGTTGGCGATTATACAAAAGAGGAGATTCGGGAAATCGCAGCAAAGATTGGTCTTAACGTGGCACACAAACCGGACAGCCAGGAGATCTGTTTTGTATCCGATAATGATTATGCCTCTTTTATTAAGCAGGAATTAAAACGAACCGGTAGATGCTCTGGTGCATTCACTCCGGGAAATTTTGTGGATAAAAACGGAAATGTGCTTGGACAGCATAAGGGAATTGCTCATTATACCATCGGGCAGAGAAAGGGACTGGGAATTGCCCTTGGAAAGCCTGTATTTGTTACCGCAATCCATCCGGAACAAAATGAAGTGGTAGTCGGGGACAATGAAGATGTATTTGGAACGGTTGTCTATGCCAAAAAGCTTAATTTTATGTCGATTCCATTTCTTGAGAAGGAGATGGAAGTGACGGCGAAAATCCGGTATTCCCACGCAGGACAGAAAGCCGTTATCCGCATGGCTGGAGAGGATTGCCTGGAATGCGTTTTTGAGGAACCGGTTCGTGCCATTACACCCGGACAGGCTCTTGTATGCTATCAGGGAGACTATGTAGTAGGAGGTGGTGTGATCTGTTAAAGGAAAAGAATCAAGTTGAATCTGTAGAATCGCGCAGGGAATTTTATAAAAATGTCCTGCGCCTTATTCTGCCCTTAGCGGTGCAGAATCTGATCAATGTGGGAGTGAGTGCTGCAGATGTAATTATGCTTGGAAAAGTCGGGGAAACGGTGTTATCCGGGGCTTCTCTGGCAGGGCAGGTTCCCTTTGTCCTGAATCTGCTTTTTTTCGGACTGACATCTGGGGCATGTGTACTGACTGCCCAGTATTGGGGAAAACAGGATGTTCCTATGATTGAAAAAGTATTGGGGTTAACACTTAAGATTGCCTTTTGTGTGTCTGCCATTTTTTCTTTGCTTGGGATGTTTATTCCGGGTTATCTGATGCGCATATTCACATCCGATCAGGAGGTTATACGAGAAGGAGTCCGGTATTTAAGGGTTGTGTCAGTGTCGTTCTTATTTACGGGAATTACCATGTCCTATCTGAACATTATGCGAAGTGTGGAACGGGTGTTTATTTCCACGATTGTGTATTTTATATCCTTGTGCCTGAATATTGTGTTTAACGCCCTGTTTATTTTTGGATTTGCCACCATTCCTGCTATGGGCATTGTTGGTGCAGCTTTGGCAACGGTGCTTGCCAGAGGAGTGGAACTGCTGTTGGTTCTTTTCTATGCCTTTTTTTGGAACCACTCGGTCCGGATCCGATGGTCCTGTATTGGGGCTGGTTCCCATGATCCGGTTTTATTAAAGGATTTTATTCATTATTCAGTGCCGGTTACATTAAATGAACTGATGTGGGGGGGAGGATATTCGGCAAATGCAGCCATTATCGGCCATCTGGGGCAGGCAGCGGTAGCGGCTTCTTCCGTAGCTCAGGTTGTTCGGCAGCTTGCCATGGTAATTGCCCTTGGGATTGCGAATGCAGCCGCCATTATGATTGGAAAAACGATTGGTGCAGGAGAGGAAAAGAAAGCCGTTTTATATTCCAAAAGGCTTATTGGAATGTCTGCTCTCGCTGGTGTGTCTGGAATGAGCCTGATACTTATTCTGATTCCGGTCATAACCCATTTCCTGCATTTGACCGAGAACGCAAATGAATATCTGGTTTTTATGTTGTTTGTCATGTCTTATTATATGCTGGCGCAGTCGTTTAACACTACGTTTGTAGTGGGAATTTTCCGTGGTGGGGGAGATACCCGTTTCGGGCTGTTCATCGATGTGTCCACAATGTGGGGGTGCTCCATTATTCTTGGGGCTTTGGCGGCATTTGTCTGGAAGCTGCCAGTTCGGGCAGTATATGTGCTGCTTATGAGTGATGAATTGTTTAAAATTCCTCTTTGTATCTATCGGTATCGGAGTAAGAAGTGGCTTACAAATGTAACGAGATCATAATCCGGTACTTGCAAAATGAAAACACTTATATTAGAATGGTAGGAAAAAAGCAAACAAGGTGGTGCACAATTATGTCATTAACATTATCGAAAAAGGCCCAGGCAGTGAAACCGTCTTCAACACTGGCGATTACTGCGAAGGCAAAGGAACTGAAAGCACAGGGAAAAGATGTCGTTGGATTTGGCGCAGGTGAACCGGATTTCAATACACCGGATAATATTTGCGAAGCAGCTGTGAAGGCAATCCATGACGGATTTACAAAATATACTCCTGCTTCCGGAACCAATGAATTAAAGGAAGCAATCTGCAAAAAGCTGGAATCGTTTAATCACTTACATTATGAACCAAACCAGATTGTAATCAGCAATGGTGGAAAACATTCCCTGACGAATATTTTTAGTGCGATTCTGAATCCGGGTGATGAAGTGATTATCCCGGGGCCATACTGGCTTAGCTATCCGGAGATTGTGAAGCTGGCAGGAGGTACGCCGGTATTTGTGATGTCCACAAAAGAAGATAATTATAAAGTAACGGCTGACCAGATCAGGAAAGCCTGTACGGATAAAACAAAAGCGCTTGTTATAAATACTCCAAGCAATCCAACCGGAATGCTTTATTCTGAAGAAGAACTTCGTGCCATTGCACAGGTAGCCATCGAAAAAGATTTTTATGTAGTTGCAGATGAGATGTATGAATATCTGACTTATGGTTCTGAAAAACATGTGAGCATTGCTTCCTTTGGAGAAGATATTTATAAACGGACGATTACCTGCAGCGGATTGTCAAAAAGCTATGCTATGACCGGATGGAGAATCGGTTATACCGCTTCTTCTGTTGAGATCGCAAAATTAATGGGAAGCGTTCAGTCCCATCAGACATCCAATCCGAACTCCATTGCCCAGAAAGCGGCATTAGAGGCATTAACCGGTCCTCAGGATACGGTGGAGACAATGAAAGCGGAATTTAATAAGAGAAGAAAATATATGTATGAACGCATTCAGCAGATGCCATATATTTCCGCATTAGAGCCACAGGGGGCATTTTATGTATTCGTAGATGTCAGCGAAGTGCTCTCAAAATCTTATAAAGGCCAGAAGATTGAGGAAGTAGCACAAATCGGAGAAATTCTGATTAACGAATATAATGTTGCTGTTGTCCCATGTGGAGATTTCGGTTACCCGGATCACATCCGTCTGTCCTATGCAATCTCTATTGAGCAGATTGAAAAAGGATTAGACCGGATTGAAGCATTTTTAAAGGAATTACAGTAAAAAACGTTTTATCTGTCCCCCAGGTGTGACTGCCAGGCTATAACAGGCAGGAAGCACTTGGGGAACTTTTTATGAAAAGGAGGAATACGGCGGTGGCAAGATTTGGATTTATAGGCATGGGAAATATGGGATTTGCCATGCTGTCAGGTGCGAAAGAAGTATATGGGACAAAAGAGCTTTTGTTTTCCTGCAAAAGAATGGAGCGCAAGGAAGAAGTAAAAGAGAAAACGGGGATTTTGTTTTGCAAAGATAACAAGGAACTGGCTGAGCAGGCAGAGTATATTGTATTAGCCGTAAAACCACAGGTGTACCCGGAAGTTTTAGAAGAGATCAAAGAGACTGTAAATAGCCAGCAGATTGTGATCTCCATTGCACCGGGAATCACGACGGAATCGGTCAAGGAAAGCCTTGGAGGGAAGGTGCGGGTTGTCCGTGCCATGCCAAATACACCGGCACTTGTGAAGGAAGCAATGTCCGGAGTTTGTTTTTCGGAAGATACTTATACCGAAGAAGAGAAAAATACGGTGATTGATTTTTTTAATTCCTTCGGAGTCTGCCAGGTTGTTCCGGAAAAACTGATGAATGCAGTTGTGTGTGCCAGCGGAAGTTCTCCGGCATATGTATATCTGTTCATTGAAGCTCTGGCTGACAGTGCAGTAAAGTATGGAATTCCAAGAACACAGGCTTATACCTTCGCAGCGCAGACGGTGCTTGGAGCGGCGAAGATGGTGCTGGAAACCGGGCTTCATCCTGGAGTATTAAAAGACCAGGTATGTTCCCCGGGAGGAACAACCATCCAGGCGGTAGCCGCGTTAGAGGAAGAAGGCTTCCGCAATGCGGTATTAAAGGCAGGAGATGCCTGTTATGAAAAGACGGTCTCAATCAAATAAAGGATTGATTTTATCTGGAGGTGTGTTATGGAAGGTTATACCCGTATGTCCCGTACATTAAAGCATAAAGGAGCGATTGTCTCCTGTTATACCGATGAGATGAAGATTCCGGATGGAAGCATTAAAAAATGGGATTATATTGAACATCCGGGTGCAGCGGCTATGTTAGCGGTGCGTCCGGATGGAAAAATATTGATGGTACGCCAGTGCCGTCCGTGTATTGATCAGGTTACACTGGAGATTCCGGCCGGTGGCTTGAATCCGGGAGAAGACCGGAAGATCTGTGCCATGCGTGAGCTTGAAGAGGAAACCGGTTATCATGCCAAGGAGGCATTTCATCTGTTTGATCTTTATACGACCGTTGCATTTTGCGACGAAAAGATAGGGATTTACTATGCAACGGATCTAGTTAAGACAAGCCAGCATCTCGATGAAGGGGAATACCTGAATGTGGAAGCCTATGAACTCTCGGAACTTCTTTCCATGGTTCTTAGCGGAAAGATTCAGGATTCAAAAACAATGGCGGCACTGATGGCATTTGAGCATTTACGCCAGAGTGGAAAAATTGGGAATAAATGATTTTGGGTCGCTCATAGAATAGAAAGTGAAATCATGATTGTCCAGAGGCATTCTATGAAGCGGTTGACATTAGAGAAAAAAACCAGGCGGGAGCTTACGTGTCTTCTTTTTATGGGAACCTTTGCACTTTTAGCAGGACTGTTATCAGGAAATCTGCTTGCATCTAAGAACCGGGTGCTTTTTTCCGAGATTGGAGCCGGATTATTTCAGGCACTCGAAACAGAAGCATCGGTTTCCGTTCCTATCATGCAGATGTTTTTTTATATTAGTTTGAAGCGGGTGGAAACCTATCTTCTTATCTGGATCTTTGCAGTAACGATCTGGAAATATCCTTATGAGGGATTCTTGTCAATCAAATATGGATATATGCAGGGGATTCTTCTTTCTTTTTATGCAGGAAATTATGGATTAAAAGGGTTCCTTCTGTACTTAAGAGACCGGGGGCTTATTTTCTCGGCCTATCTACTCTTGTACGTAGAGACCATACTATATCTCAATAATCACCGTATCATGGAAGAGAGGATCCGTCTAAAAAAGAAAAACGCAGGAAAAATGATTCCTGCGTTTCTGTTCCATTTTCTGTTCTTTCTCGGCTGCTGTCTTCTAGAGAGCTATTTTTATACCAGGTCTGCCATACGGTAAAGAAGTTTTTCGGTTTCGCTCCAGCCAAGACAAGGGTCGGTAATGGATTTTCCGTAAACATGGTCGTGGATTTTCTGATTTCCGGATTCAATATAACTTTCGATCATAACGCCTTTTACCAGATTGTGAATGGTGTCATTAATACGGCGGTTATGCAGGATTTCTTCAACAATACGCGGCTGTTCGTAATATAATTTTCCAGAGTTTGCATGATTGGCATCTATGATGATTGCAGGGTTTGCTAAGTCCAGATTTTCATACATTTTGTGTACCCGCATAATGTTTTCATAATGATAATTGGAGATGCTTTGTCCCCGGTCGTTAACGGCACCACGAAGGATGGTGTGAGTCAGCGGGTTTCCACTTGTTTTTACCTCATAACCCCGGTACAGATACGTATGCCCGGACTGGGCGGCTATGCAGGAATTCATCATAACGGAAAGGTCACCGCTTGTAGGATTTTTCATACCACATGGGACATCAATTCCGCTTACCGTAAGACGGTGCTGCTGGTTTTCCACGGATCTGGCTCCGATGGCAACATAGGAGAGTACATCAGACAGATATTCGTAGTTTTCCGGATATAACATTTCGTCTGCTGCAAATAACCCGGTTTCGGAAATCGCACGGAGGTGCATTTTCCGAATTGCAATCAGACCTTCACAAAGATCAGGGGCTTTTTCAGGATCTGGCTGGTGAACCATTCCTTTGTATCCTTCTCCTGTCGTTCTTGGCTTATTGGTATAAATTCTTGGAATAATCAGCAGTTTGTCATCCACTTTTTCCTGCAGGGCAGCAAGCCGGTTTACATAATCACATACCGCATCTTCGTTATCTGCAGAACATGGTCCGATAATTACGATAAATTTGCCGGATTCTCCGGTAAAAATCCGGGCGATCTCCCGGTCTTTCTGTTCTTTCCACTTCTTATGTTCTTCTGGTAATGGAAATTGTTTTATGATTTCTTCTGGTGAAGGCGCTTCCTTTACATATTGAAAACTCATGAAATAATCACTCCTTGTAACTTTTTTTCTTTTTATCCGAATCGTTGAATAGGTAACACCATAGTAAGTTTATCTGAATTGCGAAATTCCGTCAATAGAAAAAAGTAACTGCACCTTCTTAACAGTTCGAAAATAAAAATTGTAACAGGGAGCTGCTTATGATAGAATAATCTAGGTTACAGATTTCAAAAAGAGGGAAACGGAATGGAAAAGAAAGAACGTTCAATCAAATATTTGATCCTCCTGCATGGGATTCTTTTTTTATACTCTCTGGGAGGAATTGCGAATAAAATGGCTGCCAGGCAGGATGTGTTTTCCATAAAATGGTGCTTTTTTTATGGATTGGTACTGCTGAATCTGTTTGTCTATGCCCTGCTGTGGCAGCAGATCTTGAAAAAAATGCCTCTGACGACTGCATTTGCGAATAAGTCCGTGGTGATTATATGGAGTATGATCTGGGGAAGTTTTTTCTTTCACGAAGCGATTACGTTAAAACAAATTGCAGGCTCTGTTTTTGTGTTTATTGGGGTATATCTGGTGGTGACAAATGATGAATGAGAAACTTATTTTTTCGGGAATCTATCTGTGCTCTGTTTTAATTGCTTCGATCTCGCAGATTCTATTAAAAACAAGTGCAAATAAGACGTATAACAGCAAAATAAAAGAATATATGAATCCTCGTGTGATAACTGCTTATGGGTTGTTTCTGGCTTCTTCGTTTATAACGGTGATCGCCTACCGGCATGTACCGTTATCCATGGGAGCAATCTTAGAGTCGATGGGATATCTTTTTGTGACGGTGTTAGGTGTATTCTTTTTGAAAGAAACGGTAAAAGGGAAAAAACTGGCAGGTCTTTTTCTTATTATCCTTGGAGTGATGATTTATTCTTTTTGAAAAAATGCGGAAAGCGGTCATATTTCATGAAAAAAAGGCTATATATGAATAAAGAATTGTTTGGAGTGACCGCATGTCCGGCAAATGGAAAGGTTATATAGTCCTCTTAAGTGTTCTGGTTTCTTTTGCTGTTTTTTGGGGAAATGTTAGTATCGGATCTGCCCAGACTACAGAGGAAAAAGAAAATCAGGCAACAGCAGATGAACCGTCATCCAGCATTTCTCTTACCGCACCTGCGGCAATTCTTGTGGAGGCATCTACAGGAACTGTTCTTTTTGAAAAAAATGCAGATGAAGTGAGAGAACCAGCCAGTGTGACAAAAGTAATGACGTTACTGCTTGCATTTGAAGCAATTGATTCCGGAAAAGTGAAGCTTTCGGACACGGTAACGGTGAGTGAACATGCCGCATCCATGGGAGGCTCCCAGTGTTTTTTTGAACCTGGGGAAACCCAGACGGTGGAGGATATGATCAAATGCATTATTATTTCTTCGGGAAATGATGCTGCGGTTGCCATGGGAGAGCATATTGCCGGGAGTGAAGAGGCGTTTGTGAAATGTATGAATGAGAAAGCTAGGCAGTTAGGGATGAACCATACAACCTTTAAAAATGCCTGCGGACTTGAGGCAGATGGACATGTGACTACGCCCCGTGATATTTCTCTTATGAGCCGGGAGCTTATCACGGCTCATCCGTCGGTATTTCAATATTCTATGATCTGGATGGATTCGATTTACCATGTAACGAAACGGGGGAAATCGGAGTTTGGTCTTGCCAATACCAATAAATTTTTAAAATATTATAATGGTGCAACCGGCTTAAAAACTGGTTTTACCAGCAAAGCGATGTACTGTATCAGCGCTACGGCAAGAAGAGATGATATGGATCTGATTGCGGTAGTTATGGGTGCTCCTACGTCAAAGGAACGGACTCAGGATGTGGCAAAATTAATGGATTATGGATTTGCAAACTATCAGATCTATAAGGTGAAGCTTGATGGAAAAACCCAGGAGCTTCTCCCAGTGAAAAATGGTAAGAAGGATACGCTGCTCACAAAAGCCCAAGGGGATTTCTCCTATCTGTGTAAGGGAGAAACACCGTCTGAGATTGTGAAAAAAAACAGATATCATAAGAGCATAGAGGCTCCGGTAAAAAAAGGAAAAAAGGTAGGAGAGATTTGCTTTTATTATAAGGAAAAACAGATTGGAAGTGTTCCGGTTCTCGCTGATGAAACTGTGGAACGGGCTTGCTTCTCTGATTGTCTTTGGAAACTTGGCAGAATGCTTTTGTTGTAACAGTTCAGCCGTGACGAGCGCACAGCAGCCGGAAGCATGCAAAATATCAGGTACCATGAAATACCCGCTTTCGCTCCGTTGAACACGTAGCGGTACTAAGGTTTTGCAAAAAACGCAAAACCAAGTGCCGACGTGTTCAAAGGGATATTTCATGGTTCCTGATATTCTGCATGCTTCCGGCGGCTGTGCGCTCGATACGGCTGAACCGTTACCCCGACGGCGAAACTCCAAAAGTTTTATTTGACATTTCTTCCATTCTATATTATAGTATGAGAGGCATAGCTTAAGTATGCCCAGATAGCTCAGTTGGTAGAGCAGAGGACTGAAAATCCTCGTGTCGCTGGTTCGATTCCGGCTCTGGGCATTCCATGTTAAGGCGGTAAGTGAGACACAGAAAAACAGGTTATCAGGGGGATTCCTTATGGTAACCTTTTTTTTATAATCGGAAGGTGGGATTCTATGAAGCGGGTCGTGCTGGCGGCGGTAAATGCAAAATACATTCATTCCAATCTGGCAGTTTTTGATCTGAAAGCATATGCGGAGGCGTCCGGGCGTGCAGACGGATTTGAACTGGTTATCGGAGAATATACGATTAACCAGAACCCGGACCGGATTCTGGCAGATTTGTATGAGAAACGTCCCGATGTAGTGGCATTTTCCTGTTATATCTGGAATATCTCCATCATACAGGCGGTGGCAAGTGAGTTAAAAAAAGTTCTTCCGGAAGTTTCCATCTGGTACGGAGGACCGGAGGTGTCGTATGACAGCCAGAGACAGCTTATGGACTGGCCATGGGTAACCGGAATCATGCGTGGAGAAGGAGAAGAAACGTTTGCAAAGCTTTTAGAGTATTATAAGGGGATGAGGGAACTTTCCCAGATCGACGGGATTACATACCACACGGAAAGCGGGGTTGAAAGTACAAAGAATCAGGCTCCGCTTGAACTTTCCCAGATACCATTTCCATATACCCGAAAAGAAGGATTGGAGCATAAAATCATCTATTATGAATCCAGCCGGGGCTGTCCGTATTTTTGCAGCTACTGCCTGTCCTCCATTGAAAGGGGAGTGCGCTTTCGCAAACTCGAACTGGTGAAAAAAGAACTTCGCCAGTTCTTAGACTGGAGAGTGCCCCAGGTAAAGTTTGTTGACCGGACCTTTAATTGTAATCAGCAGCATGCGTTAGCAATCTGGAACTATATAAAAGAGCAGGATAACGGCATTACTAATTTTCATTTTGAGATTTCAGCCGATCAGTTAACAGAGGAACAGATGGCACTATTAGAAACTCTGCGCCCGGGACTTGTACAGCTTGAGATTGGTGTGCAGTCCACAAACGAACAGACGATAGAGGCTATTTCCCGGAAAATGGATTTCTCGGTGCTTGCGGACCGGGTAATGAGGATACGGAAAGCGGGAAATATCCATCAGCATCTGGATCTGATTGCAGGGTTGCCCTATGAAGATTATGAAAGCTTCCGGCGTTCCTTTCAGGATGTGTACAATCTTCATCCTGACCAGCTTCAGCTTGGTTTTCTTAAGGTATTAAAAGGTTCTGCCATGTGGGAAAAAAGCAAAACATATGGGATCAGCTACCATGGACAGGCACCCTATGAAGTACTGGCAACCCCCTGGCTTCCTTATAGCGATCTGTTGAAGCTCAAACAGGTAGAAGAGATGGTGGAGGTATATTATAACAGCGGGCAATTTGACAACTCGGTACAATATCTGTTACATTATGTGGAACACCCATTTGACTTCTATCAGTCATTAGGAACCTTTTACCATGAAAAAGCTTATGACCAGGTAAACCACACAAGAATCCGCCGTTATGAGATTCTGCTGGAATATGTGAAGGAGCAGATGGAGCTCTCAAAAGAAGAAACCGATGCTTTTCTGACCTTGATGGTATATGACGTGTACGAAAGGGAAAATATGAAGAAGAGACCGGCATTTGCTGCTGATGAGACGGTGTGGAAAAATACGTTCCGGCAGCTCTATCAGGATGAAGAACAGATGCGCCAGCTGCTTCCGGTGGGATACGGCCACTATGACAGTAAACAACTGTCCCGCATGACACATATGGAGCATGTATGGATTGACATTGAAGCGACTGTGCAGTCAGGCAGACCGGTGGAAAAGGAGCAGATTCTTTTATTTGATTACCAAAACCGGAGCCCGCTTAATGGGAATGCCAGGATTGTATCAAAAACACTTGATTGATTAGGAAAAAAGGCATAAAATAAAGAGGCGACTTCTACTTACAATCAGAGGATTTGTTTAATAAACGTTCTAAGAGAAGAAGCGGCTTTTTCATATCCATGCCGATTAATACACCGTATTCCAGCACCTGGATCGCTTCTTTGTCCAGGGAACAGTCAGCAAGACATTGCCCCCAGCCTGACAGGGTCTGAAGCAGAGTGAGGTAGTTCTGGTCATATTCCATCAGAACCGGAAGATTCGCAGCCCCATACTTTAGTTTTAGATCCGTATTGGAATAAGCAGAGAGATTGACAATCTTTTTTGAGGCGAGTGACTGAATTCTGGATTCATACCGGTTCAGTTCCAAGATCTGCTGCTCCGATAAGCTGGAATCTGATCTGGAAGATACATCCAGTGGAAGCTTTAAAGGATCCAGCTCAATGTACGGCAATTCATTTAAGTCTTGTTTTCTGGTGGAGTTGGCTCTGGATTCCCGTTCCCAGAATGTGCGGGACTCTTTCTCTTCCAGATGGTTTACTTTCTGGCGTTTTACATAAAACACACCAACCCAGATCAGTACCAGGCATAATGTAAAAAATGTAGGTGACATAGGGCATACAACCTTTCTAAAGATAATAAGGATAACTCATTATATTTTCACATGAAATGAATGGAGGAATTATTATGAACATTTATAATCCAAAGGACCGCAGAAAAATATCAGTAGTAATCATCATTGTATTAGTGATTGCCATGATACTTCCTATGGTTGCGTCGGCAGTATATAGCTATGGAGTATAACCGTTTACGCCTATGAATAGCCTATCATAATACCAAAGGGGATTCAACATGAAAAAGAATAGAAGAAAACTGATTAAGGTTCTCGGCATTACAATCGGGGTGCTGTTTCTTGCCGTGATTGGTCTGTCGGCTGCCGTCATTGCCAGTTCCAATGACAGTAATACCATTACCACCGGAGTATATATTAATGATCTTTCGGTTGGCGGCATGACAAAAGAAGAAGCAGAAAAAGCGTTGTCAGCTTATATCGAAAAAACATCGCAGGATACGCTTGTTTTAAAAGCGGGAAAGAAAACTGTGGAAGCTACACTGGCAGATCTGGGTTTTTCCTGTGAAGAAAATAACTTTGTGGAAGAGGCTTATAACCTTGGAAAAACAGGGAACATTATCAGCCGGTATAAAACGATGAAAGACATTGAAAAGGAACAGAAGGTATTTGAACTGGAATTTTCCCTGGATGATGAGAAACTGGAAAAATTCGTGAAAAAAAGTGCAAAAAAATATGACAAAAAAGCAGTGAATGCTTCTATGGAACGGTCAAATGGCACATTTGAGATTACCGACGGAAAAGAAGGAAGTGTCGTATCCCAGAAGGATACGATCGAAAAAATCAAAGTGGCGCTGGCAGATGACTGGAGCAGTAAAGAGGACGGTCTTCAGATCGATGCGGTAATCGTTACCGAGGAACCAGCGGTTACAAGGGATATGCTGGAGGAATGTACTGATCTGCTTGGAAGCTATAACACCAGTTATGGCACCTCATCCAACAGCCGTGCCAATAACGTGGCGAATGCGGCAAAACTCATTAATGGAACGATTCTGGCACCGGGAGAAGAATTCTCTGCCACCGAGAAGCTGGTACCATTTACCCAGGATAACGGATACCAGACTGCAGGGGCGTATGCCAACGGGCAGGTCGTAGACAGTATTGGCGGTGGTGTCTGCCAGGCGGTTACCACACTGTATAATGCGGTATTGCTGTCTGAACTGGAGGTTACAGAGCGCTATAATCATTCCATGATTGTCTCCTATGTAAAACCTTCCATGGATGCAGCTGTTGCAGAAGGTTCAAAAGATTTTAAATTCAAAAATAATACCAGTGCGCCGGTGTACATTAATTCCTGGACATCCGGCAGAACCATCTTTTTTGAAATCTACGGAAAAGAAACAAGAGAAGATAACCGCAAGGTGGAATATATATCGGAAGTGACAGAAACCATCCAGCCGGGAGCCGATAAAGTAACAGAAGATCCAAATAAGCCGGAAGGTTATCTGGAAGTGACACAGTCCGCCCACACCGGATATAAGGCAAGACTCTGGAAAGTCGTATATGTGGATGGAAAGGAAGTAAGCCGGGAACAGGTTAATTCAAGCTATTATAAAGCGGAACCGAGGTATGTGATCAAAGGAACGAAAAAGCCTGAGGAACCGGAGAAACCAGACGAGAAGAAGGAAGACACTACAAAGAAAGAAAACGATACAAAGAAAGAAACTTCCGGTGATACAAAGAAAGAGGATAAGAAAGAGACCAGCCCAGAGGAGACTTCCGAAAAGCAGGAAAAGGACAACGAACCGGAAGAGAGTGAAGATGTTAATAATAAAGGGTGATTTTGATGCAGATTGGAAAAGTACCGGAATCCGTTTTGAAACGGTCGATCTTAAATAAAATAACTACGAGAAGAGATGAAGTGCTTGTTCACCCTGGCGTGGGAGAAGACTGCAGTGTTATTCAGGTTGCCCCGGATGAGGTAGTTGTTCTTTCCACCGATCCCATAACCGGAACAGTTCATGATATCGGGCGTCTTGCCGCGGTAATTACTTCAAATGATATTGCCTCAGCAGGAGCAGAAACAATTGGAATTCTTGCATCGATCCTTCTGCCGGACGGAACTTCAGAAGAAGAGCTGCGTACAATTATGACGCAGATGGAAGAAATCTGTGCCGCGTACCATATGGAGATTCTGGGAGGTCATACGGAGATTACCCAGGCAGTAAACCAGCCGGTTATTACAGTAACCGGTATTGGCAAACTGAAGCGGGACAAACTGGTTACCACAGGCGGGATGAAGCCGGGAGATGAGCTGGTCATGACAAAATGGGCAGGGACAGAAGGAACCGCCATTTTAGCCTGCGACCGGGAAGAATTCCTAAAAACCCGTTTTTCACAGGAATTCATTGACGATGCAAAATCATTTTCAAAGTTCCTCTCAGTAATAGAGGACGCAAAGATCGCCATGGAGGTTGGAGTGTCTGCCATGCATGATGTAACCGAGGGCGGAATCTTTGGAGCCTTATGGGAGATGGCGAGTGCTTCCGGCTGTGGTGTACAAGTGGAGCTGCAAAGCATTCCAATCCGTCAGGAAACGGTGGAGATCAGTAATTTCTTTGATATTAATCCCTATATGCTGATCTCAAGCGGAAGTATGCTGATTGCAACGTCCCATGCGAATGAACTTGTGGCGAAGCTGGCTTGCGCGGATATCCCTGCCGCGGTGATCGGCAGGGCAGTAGAAGGTAAGGATAAGGTAATCCTTTCCGGTGGCGAGAGAAGATTTTTAGAACCGCCGAAAAGTGATGAGTTATATGCTGCATTAGAAAAGAAAACAATTGGATGAAGAGTCCTGGAAACCAGGGGAAAAGGAGGCCGCATATGGGCATAAGAGAAGAGATTTTACATGCCATTGCAAAAAACGGACGGATCCATACAGAGGATCTTGCAATTATGCTTGGTATTGAGGAAAAAGTAGTAAAGGATCACATTAAGCAGATGGAAGAGGAGAAAATTATCTGCGGATATCCAACGGTCATTAACTGGGATAAAACAGACCGGGAACTGGTAACTGCCTTGATTGAAGTGAAGGTAACCCCTCAGAGAGGACAGGGATTCGATAAGATTGCAGAGAGAATCTACCGCTTCGAAGAAGTCGACTGCGTTTATCTCATGTCCGGAGGTTTTGACCTGACCGTGATCATTCATGGAAAGAGCATGAGAGAGGTAGCAGAGTTCGTGTCTAGCAAGCTGGCGCCGATGGAGGCCGTGTTAAGCACCTCAACCAATTTTGTGTTAAAGAAATATAAAGAGCACGGTCTTACTCTCAGTGAGGCAAAATCCAAAGATGAAAGGATGTTGTATACACCATGAGAAATCCCTTATCGCAATTGATTGAAACCATTGAACCATCCGGTATCCGTAAATTTTTTGATCTGGTCAGTGAGATGGATGATGCCATATCCCTTGGTGTGGGAGAACCGGATTTTGACACTCCGTGGCATGTGCGGGAAGAGGGAATCTACTCTCTGGAAAAGGGCAAAACCTTCTATACATCCAACGCCGGACTGCTGGAATTAAGAGAAGAGCTGGCAAAGCTGATCTACCGCAGACAGCATGTGTCTTATGATCCGGTTCATGAGATTATGATTACAGTCGGTGGAAGTGAGGCCATCGATCTGGCACTGCGCGCTATGTTAGACCCGGGAGATGAAGTCCTGATTCCACAGCCAAGTTATGTGTCTTATCTTCCTTGTGCTACACTGGCAGGAGGAAAGCCGGTTGTCATTAAGCTGGAGGAGAAAGACCAGTTTAAACTGACTCCGGAGAAATTAAGAGAGGCCATAACGGATAAAACAAAAATATTGATTCTGCCGTTCCCAAATAATCCAACCGGTTCGGTTATGGATTTTGGCGATTTGAAGGCAATTGTAGATATCATTGAAGAAAATGATCTGTATATTATATCCGACGAGATATATTCCGAACTGACATACGGGAAGGAACATGTATCCATTATTTCTTTCCCTGGTATGCGGGAGCGCACCGTGTACATAAATGGATTTTCCAAGGCATATGCCATGACCGGATGGCGTCTTGGTTATGCGGCAGGACCGAAAGTGATCTTGGAACAGATGTTAAAGATTCATCAGTTTGCCATTATGTGCGCACCAACGACAAGCCAGTATGCAGCTTTAGAGGCAGTAAAACATGGAGATGAAGATATTGAACGGATGCGGGAAGCATATAACCAGCGGAGAAAATATCTGATCCATGCCCTGAATGATATGGGACTTACCTGTTTTGAGCCATTTGGCGCTTTTTATGTCTTTCCATCCATCCGTTCTACCGGAATGACATCGGATGAATTTGCCAATAAGCTTTTGGAAGAAGAGAAGGTTGCCGTTGTTCCTGGAACCGCATTTGGTGAATGCGGGGAAGGGTTTTTGCGGGTGTCCTATGCCTATTCGATCGAGGATTTAAAGATTGCACTTGAGCGGATTAAAAGATTTGTAAAGCGGCATACAAAGTAGCCATCCCTTTTTCATAATCTGCGGGAGAAAATCGAAGGGAAATGGTGTGGCTGAATGGTTACAAATAGAATGGTACTTGTATTGTGAACCCCGTTCTGATAAAATTATTTCACTAAAGATTAGGAGGTCTACTTATGGCCGGTTTGAATGCGAATCATATCAATCCATTTTTAATTGCATCTACAAAGATATTGAAGGATATGTGTTTTGTGGATGCCAAGGTAGGGAAACCGTCAGTAAAGAATATTGCGTTTACCGATGATACAATTGTAATTATCATTGGAGTTACAGGTGAGATGCGTGGACAGGTTATGATCGCATTTTCGAATGACGTTGCCTGTGATATTGCTTCTAAGATGTGTATGATGCCGATTACACAGATGGATGAGATTTCAATCAGTGCAATCTGCGAATTAGGCAATATGATTATGGGGAACACAGCGACTGTCTTTTCAACAAAAGGAATTGGAATTGACATTACGCCTCCGACGATGTGTAAGGGGAATGTTACATTTACGACTGGGTTTACGAAGAATATATGTATTCCGATTATATATGAAGAGAATAAAATAATTGAATTTAACATTGCATTAAAAGGTGATTGAGTGATCAATCACCTTTCTCATGTTAAGAGAAGCAGAAGAAAGGAGCAGGCAGACTATGCTGAATATCGTATTGCATGAACCGGAGATCCCAGCCAATACCGGTAATATAGGAAGAACCTGTGTGGCGGCGGGTGCCAGGCTGCATCTGATTGAACCGATGGGGTTCCGGATTACAGAAAAACAGGTAAGACGGGCAGGACTGGATTACTGGGACAAACTCGATGTTACGATCTATGACTCTTATCCGGATTTTTTGGAGAAAAACCCGGGAGCAAAGATCTATATGGCAACAACAAAAGCGCACCAGACTTATACACAGGTACACTTTGAGGAAGATGCCTATATTATGTTTGGAAAGGAAAGTGCGGGGATTCCGGAGGAGATTCTTGTAGACCATGAGGATACCTGTATCCGGATTCCGATGATTGGGGATATCCGTTCCCTGAATCTGGGGAATTCCGTTGCGATTGTCCTGTATGAAGCACTGCGGCAGCAGGGATTCTGTGATATGAACCAAAACGGGCATCTGCACCGGTTAAGCTGGAATTCCGGTGCAGAGTAGATCACTCGTTTATCAAGGCTGGATAGAGACCTTGCGGATATGGGGCAGAGAGAATACAAACTCGGTTCCAGCACCTATTGTACTGGTAACCCGTATCCGTTCATTATGGGCGTTGATGATTTTTTTGGTGATGGAAAGACCAAGGCCGGTGCCTTTCTTATCTTTTCCACGGGAAGGATCGGTTTTGTAGAAACGATCCCATATTTTTCCAAGGCTGTCATCCGGAATGCCCACTCCAAAGTCTTTTACATGGATAAATGTCTTATCCCGGATGTTCTCGGTGGATACAATGATTTTCGAGTTGCTGTGGCTGAATTTGATGGCATTATCAATCAGGTTATGTAGTACCTGCTGGATCTTTGGCATATCAGCTTTTACATAGGTATGTTCTTCTGCAAAATTGCATTCAATCCGAACATCTTTCTTTCTTGTAATGCTTTCAAAGCTGTCTACGGTCTGGCGTATGGAGGCATTAATGTCAAATACCGTAATGTCCAGCTGGTTTTTCCCGTTCTCAAAGTTATTGATGGTCAGCAGGTTAGAGGTCAGGTTGGTCAGGCGGTTTGTCTCAAATAAGATGATATTCAGGTATTTATCCTGCATCTCTGGAGGGATTGTACCATCAAGAAATGCTTCCACGTATCCTTTGATGGAAGTGAGTGGTGAACGGAAATCGTGGGATACGTTTGCGATAAAGGTTCGCTGGTAATCGTCCAGATTCTTCAGTTCCACTGCCATATAACTCAATGTCTCAGCAAGTTCCCGGTATTCATCATTAGAGCGGATCACTAGTTCATAATCAAAATGTCCTTTTGAGTATTCTTTTGCTGCTGTAATAATCTTCTGGATTGGATAAACGTGCATAAAATACAGAAGGATAAACACCATCAGTAAAAACAGATAGATCAGAATCAGAAACAGGCTGTATATGGATACGAGGGAAACGGTTTCATCTTCAAGCTGGGATACCGGCATCCCGATGACCAGATAGCCAACCGGGTGCTGGTACTGGGTAATGGTTGTGACAGTACACAGCTGCTCCGTATCAAAAAAACCGTTAAGTGTAGTGGGAGAGTTCTGTTCCTTGGAAAGTGTTTTCTTGTATTTCTTTTTCTGTTTTTTAGAATGGTAGTGTCCGGCATCTTTTTTGTTACTGCAGGAGGAGTAACGCGGAGTACCATTATAGTTAAAATAACTGATCGAGTAATTGCTGACAGCACATGCCGCATCGATATTCATTTTAATATGGCTGGTTGCCGAATCGGAATCCAGATCTTTCATGGCAAGCTTATATTGCAATGTATTTCCAGCGGCGGTCATCTGTTCGGTAGCCGATTCGGCCATTTTGTCAAATAAGTATCCTTTCAGAGAAAAATTGATGACAAAGAAGAAAGCAACCGCCAATATAAAATAGCAGAAAGCAAGCTTTGTGGTTAATGAAAATTTCATACCAATACCCCCTTATCAGGATTCGGACTTGGTTTCAAATTTATAACCAATCCCCCATACCGTACAAAGTCCCCATTTGTCATGATTGCGAATCTTTTCCCGAAGACGTTTGATATGCACATCAATGGTCCGGGTGTCTCCAATGTATTCATATCCCCAGATGCAATCTAAAAGCTGCTCTCTGGTAAATACCTGGTTTGGATGGGAAGCCAGATAGTAAAACAGTTCCAGTTCTTTTGGAGGCATTTCGACCTTTTTTTTGAAATAATAGACAGAGTAGTTGGATATGCTGATGCACAGATCCGGATAGCAGACATATTTTTCTCCGAGATCAATTCCAGCCGGAAGGCCGTTATCGGCCGGTTCCGATGCTGCGCTATTTGCTGCGGTGTTTGAGGAAGCGCGGCGGAGTACCGCTTTTACCCTGGCCACCAGTTCTTTGGAATCGAATGGTTTGCTCATATAGTCATCCGCACCCAGTTCCAGTCCAAGCACCTTATCGAATACTTCTCCTTTTGCAGACAGGATAATAATCGGTGTAGAAGAATCTTTTCGAATCTCCCGGCATACCTGGTATCCGTCCATACCCGGAAGCATCAGATCTAAAAGCACCAGATCCGGCTGGTATTCTTTAAATGCTTTTAAAGCTTCTTCTCCGTCATACACTTCTTTTGTCTGGTAACATTCTTTAATCAGATAGAGCGAGATGAGCTCGGCGATGTTCTCGTCGTCGTCTACAATTAATATTTTCTGCTTTTCCGCCATAATCTTCTCCCTTTATTTGAATTCAACAATGGTTACACCGTGGTCTCCTTCTCCGAATTCTCCGACCCGGAAGGATTTTACATAGCTGGTGCCTTTTAAAAACTGGTGGACACCTGCCCTTAAGGCTCCGGTTCCACGGCCGTGGATGATGGTGACCTGGGGAAGTCCTGCCAGATATGCGTCATCCAGATATTTTTCCAGAATGGCAATGCCCTCGTCAACGGTTTTTCCAATAATATTAATCTCCGGGCGTACACTGGAGGATTTGCTCATCCGGATGTTGCCGCTTCCGGAGCGGTTTTTGTTTTTCTTACCGGAAGTTTTCGTGGATTCATCCGGAAGAAGCTCCAAGTCTGATATATGAACCTGGGAGCGAAGGATTCCCATCTGCACAAACAGATCTCCTTTTTCATTTGGAAGGGTGCTGACAGTACCTTTCAGGTTCATGCTTAACACCAGTACGTCGTCTCCAATATGAAAATCAGAAGACTTGTTGGACTTTTTCTTTGGTTTCTTTGGTTTTATACCAAGGTGGCTGTCGGTCTCTTTCATACGTTCCCTGAGCCGGTTTCGCTCCTGCTCCATCTCTTTGGAAGCATTGCCGTCTTTCTGCCAGCGGTTGTATTTCTTGATCGTTTCGTCTGCGTAGTCTTTTGCCTTCTGCAGAATTTCGCTTGCCTGTTCATTGGCATTTCTTAGAATCCGTTCTTTTGCTTCATCGATTTTTTCGTTTTTCTTTGTTAATTTCTGGCGCAGATCTTTGATCTCTTCCTTGTAGGAAGCGATCTGTGCCCGCTCCTGTTCGATGGTAATCCGGCTTTGTTCCAGATCAGCAATTACGTCTTCAAAGTCCTGGCTCTGGCTGTCTATGCGCTTCCGGGCATCGTCAATAATGTGATCCGGAAGTCCCAGGCGGGAAGAGATGGCAAAGGCATTACTCTTTCCTGGAATTCCGATTAACAGCCGGTAAGTTGGCCTTAAAGATGCCACATCGAATTCACAGCTTCCATTTTCCACTCCTTCTGTGGAGAGAGCGAAGATCTTTAACTCGCTGTAGTGGGTAGTTGCCATCGTGCGGATGCCTCGTCCGTGGAGATAAGATAGGATAGAGATTGCCAGGGCGGCTCCTTCCGCCGGATCGGTACCGGCACCTAATTCGTCAAATAGACAGAGGGAATGCTCATCTGCCTGCTTTAAGGTGTCAATGGTGTTCGTCATGTGGGAGGAAAAGGTACTCAGACTTTGTTCAATACTCTGTTCATCCCCGATATCAGCATATACTTCCTCAAAGATGGAAAGGCGTGAGCCATCCATGGCAGGAATAAATAGCCCGGACTGTCCCATCAGGGTAAGAAGTCCAAGGGTTTTTAAAGAGACGGTTTTTCCACCGGTATTTGGACCGGTAATGATCAGAAGATCATAACTGTCTCCAAGCCGGATGTCGATCGGAACGACTTTATGAGGATCAATCAGCGGGTGTCTTGCTTTCTTCAGATCGATGACCGCATGTTCTGCCGGACTGTGGAATACCGGCATGCTTCCCTTTATTTCTCTTGCAAATAAGCCTTTGGCAAAAGCAAAATCCAGCGTGCCAAGCAGGGTTAAGTCCTGCCGGATGTCTTCGATGGATTCAAAGCAGGAAGCACTTAATGCTGCCAGCACCTTCTCGATCTCCTCTTTCTCCTGAGAGGCCAGTTCCCGGAGCTCATTATTCAGCTTTACGATGCTCATAGGCTCGATAAACAGGGTAGAGCCAGTGGAAGACTGGTCATGAACCATACCTGGAATCTGGTTTTTATATTCTGCTTTCACGGGAAGGCAGTAACGTCCGCTCCTCATGGTAATTAGAGAATCCTGCAACATCGTGCGGGTATTCTGGTTGCCCATCATAGAGGAAAGCTGGTCGTGAATTTTGCCATTTACCGCTTTTACCGAACGGCGTATTTTAGACAGCCCCGGACTTGCCTGGTCACTCATCTCTTCCGGGCTGATAATGCAGCGGTTGATCTCCTGGGCAAGGGGCGACAGGGGAGCCAGTCCGGAAAAATAGCCTGCAAGGGAATCCGGTTCCTGCTCTTTCTCCTCGTTGGCATTTCCATAATTCTTAACCCGGAGTGCAGCCTCTAACAGGGAGGCGATGCAAAGCAGTTCTTCCATTCCAAGGGTGGCGCCCACCTCCAGCCGCATCAGGGAAGGTGTGACATCGTGGATGCCGCCAAAAGAAACCGAGCCGTTTTTATAGATCCGGTTCAGAGCATCCTGCGTCTCCTGCTGTAATATCTGGATTTCATGAAAATCCGTGATCGGTTCCAGCTCCTGGCAGGCTTTTTTCCCGAGAAAAGATCCTGCATGCTTCGTAAGCCGGGAAATTATTTTATCATATTCTAAGGTATGCAATACTTTTTGATTCATAGATTTTTCACTCTCATTTTTCATAATTCTGAATCTGATTATATCATTTTGGAGTGGGGGGTTCAACTGGAATAGCATGGATTGTGATTGAAATATCCCGCAGGAATGTATATAATGAAACGAGGGTCAAAAGGTATTTTGCCCCTCATTTGATACACGAATTGCTCCGTTGCTACGCAACTTCCGCAATTCTACACACATTCGGAATCCGTTGATTTTCCAGGGAAAATCACTACTTCCTCATGTGTGCGCGGGTCAACAAGTCAGAGCTCTTATCCTGCAAGCAGGAACGAGTTCTGACCTTTTGACCCTTGTATCATATAATGAAACGAGGTTATATGAAAGGAAACTGGCAGCAAAAACGGCTGTCCTATGATAGGAGAATAAAAATGAGATATATTCAGGAACTAAGAGAAGGCGAGATGCTTTCAGAAGTCTATTTGTGTAAGACAAAACAGAGCATGAAAACAAAGGCGGGTAAGACCTACTATTCGCTGAATCTTCAGGATAAGAGCGGGATTCTTGATGGAAAAATATGGGAACTATCCAATGGAATTGAGCATTTTGAGGCGATGGATTACATTCATGTAGATGGACAGGTTACTTGTTTTCAAGGGTCATTACAGCTTAATATCCGCCGGGTACGCAAAGCCCAGGAAGGGGAATACGATCCGGCAGATTATATGCCGTGTTCCCGGTTTGACACAAAAGAGATGTATTCGGAGCTTTTGAAGCTGATCTCTTCTATAAAAGAAGAGCATCTTAGAAAACTGCTGGAATTATTCTTTGTGGAGGACAAGGAATTTGCAAAACGCTTTTGCGCACATTCTGCAGCAAAAAGTGTCCATCATGGATTTATAGGGGGACTTTTGGAACATACCCTTGGAGTGGCAAAAACCTGCGAATTCATCTCAAGCAGGAACGAGTACCTGAACCGGGATCTGCTTGTGACCGCCGCCGTACTCCACGATGTGGGAAAAGTAGAGGAATTATCCCCATTCCCGGAAAATGATTATACAAACGAGGGACAGCTTCTTGGACATATTTTTATTGGTGCAGAGAAGATTGGGGAAAAGGTAAAAGACATTCCCGGATTCCCGCCGATGCTTGCGATGCAGCTTCGCCACTGTATCCTGGCTCACCACGGGGAACTGGAATATGGTTCTCCAAAGAAGCCGGCACTTGCAGAGGCGCTGGCACTGAATCTTGCAGATAATCTGGATGCCAAGATGGAGACGATGCGGGAGTTACTGGATAGCAGCCCGGAGAAGGAGAGCTGGCTTGGATATAACCGGATGTTTGAGTCGAATATTATGAGAACCGTGGAAAAATAAGTGAAAGTTTTGGAGGAATATCGATTGAAGCCCACATATGTGAAAAATCAAATGCTGACTTTGACCGTAGATGCAATGGGAAATGAAGGAGAAGGGATTGCCAGAGACAATGGCTTTCCCTTTTTTGTAAAGGGAGCCCTTCCTGGGGAGAAGATTGTTGTCTCGGTTATGAAGGTAAAGAAAAATTATGGATTTGCCCGTCTCGAGGAAATACTTGTTCCGTCTGGCGAGAGGCGGGAACCGGTATGCCCGGTGGCAGTTTCGTGTGGAGGCTGCCAGCTTTTGCATGTCAGTTATGAGGAGCAGCTTCGCTACAAGGAACAGAAGGTCCTTGGCTGCCTGTCCCATATCGGCAGAATACAGAATCCGGAGCAGTATATGGAGCCGATCATTGGAATGGAGCATCCATACGGTTACCGGAACAAGGCTCAGTATCCCGTGGGAAGAAACAAAGAGGGACGGATTGTGACGGGGTTTTATGCAGGACGTACCCACCAGATCAAGGCAAATGAGCACTGTGCCATTCAGGCGGAAGGAATGGATGAGATTCTTGCCATTGTCCGCAGCTTTATGGAACAATATCACATTTCTCCCTATGATGAGACAACCCAGACCGGAAGCGTGCGCCATGTGCTTGTCCGGAAAGGCTTCCATACCGGTCAGTGGATGGTCTGTATCATTATTAACGAAAAAAAACTTCCTCATTGGGAAAAATTGGTGGAAGCCTTGAAGGAAATCCCGGGAATGACTTCCATCAGCATCAACCAGAATCAAAAGAACACCAATGTGATTCTGGGAGATCACACGGAACTTTTATATGGTGCTCCAGTGATTGAAGACCGGATCGGGGACATTACGTACGAGATCTCTCCGGAATCGTTTTATCAGGTGAACCCGGTTCAGACCGAGCGTCTGTACGAGGTAGCGCTTTCTTATGCCGGTCTTACGGGTAAGGAGGTTGTCTGGGATCTGTACTGTGGAATCGGGACGATCTCGTTGTTTCTGGCAAGAAAAGCAAAAAAGGTATATGGCGTGGAGATTGTTCCGCAGGCGGTAAAAAATGCGGAGAAAAACCGGGCAAAGAACCAGATTTCCAACGTGGAATTCTACACGGGCGCAGCAGAGGAGATCTTTCCACAGCGGTATGCACAAGATCCGGAGGGCAGCCGGGCAGATGTCGTTGTGGTTGATCCGCCAAGAAAGGGATGCGACCAGAAACTTCTTGAGACGATCTGCCGCATGGGTCCGGAGCGGATCGTGTACGTCAGCTGCGATCCGGCGACCCTGGCACGGGACATACTGTATCTCACCACGGAAGGCGGGTACGAGCTGCAGCGCTTCCGGGCAACCGATATGTTTCCACAGGGGGGACACGTGGAGTGCGTGACATTACTCCAAAGGAAAGATATCTAAAAATCCTTGAATTTAGGCACTTTGAGAGGCATATAGTATTTTCACAAAGTGACAGAATTTCGAAGAAAAAGGCAATTTCGAACGGAGTGAACGTTCAAGTGGTTGTGAGGGTGTAGTTCGGAAACACAAAAATCTATCGTAAATAATTTCATTAAAACGCTGACATTTAAATAAGAGTAACAAAGTGGTCTGAGCCGCTTATTTTCAAGTGAATTTGGAAATAAGCGGCTCTTTGTCGTTCTTGGAAAAATTGCGAGAATGAGAAGTTTTTGAGGAGGTAATTGATTTTATGAAGAAAAAAGAAGAAGTGTATTCTTTTCCACAACAAAAGGATGGAGCTGTGGTGGAAACAGATATCAGAATGATTCCTTTAGAGGAATTACAAGACTTTGAGGGGCATCCATTTAAAGTAGAAAATGACATGGCATTATTTGAATTAATGCTAAGCATTGAAAAGGAAGGTGTGATTGTTCCGGCACTTGCAAGACCAAAAGCTGATGGTGGCTATGAGTTGATTGCAGGTCATAGAAGAAAAGCTGCCTGTAAATGGGCAGGGCTTGATAGTATGCCTGTGGTAATTTGTGATTTGGATGATAATCAGGCAGTAATCGCTATGGTTGATAGCAACTTACAGCGAGAACATCTAAAA
>JAQXIP010000025.1 GCA_029007845.1 Clostridiales bacterium | reverse complement strand
TGTTTTGCAACATAGTTTTCAAAACCACATCAAAAGGTTTTTGTATTTTTAATTCTGTTTATGAATACGACACAAAAATAACACATATTCTATTATAATGGATACTAAATTCGAAAACACTTGCGTTTGATTCAGGAAAGGAGCGATTTTTATGGATTCAACTTATAACCAGACAGCATCCATTCATGGCGGGGTCCATAGCGCACCAGTCATTGCACAATATCTGCGCGATCCCGGAAGTGCCATCACCCATCTGATTGGCGCAGTCTGCACCGTAGCCGGCGCATTTCCATTACTTAAGAGAGCTTACCTGAGCGAGAACACGGTTTCTTTTGTATCCATGGTGATTTTTCTTACAAGTATGTTCCTTTTATATACTGCCAGCACTTTATACCACTCCTGCATGGGCAGCGAGAAACAGATCCTTCGGTTTAAAAAGCTCGATCATTCTATGATATCGGTTCTAATCGCAGGCACCTATACTCCGGTCTGCCTGATTACCCTTCACGGAAGAACCGGGAACCTGCTTCTGGCAGTCATCTGGGGCATGGCATTCCTTGGCATCCTGTTAAAACTGTTCTGGGTTACCTGTCCAAAATGGCTTAGTTCCGGTGTATATCTTGTAATGGGATGGACGTGTGTTCTGGCGCTTCCTCAGTTGTTGAAGCTGCTGCCGGCAGCCAGCTTCTTATTACTGCTTGCCGGAGGAATCCTCTACTCCATCGGAGCCGTTATCTATGCCTTGAAGCTTTCCATATTTAACAAAAGCCATCCATACTTTGGCAGCCATGAGATCTTTCATCTGTTTGTAATGGCCGGAAGCCTCTGCCACTATATGGTAATGATGATGCTGGTAAGCTAAAAGAGCGTACAGCAAAATTACAGTAGAAACTAACGGGCGGTATGCTGATTCCAAGCATACCGCCCGTTTTCTTTCTAATATAATTACTTTTCTTCATCCCGTATTCCACGTACTGCTTTCTCAAGCTGCTTTCGTGGAATCATGATCTGATGGCCACACCCAATACACTTTAAGCGGAAATCCATGCCTTCCCGCAGGACTTTCCACTCCTTACTCCCACAGGGATGTGTCTTTTTCAATGTGACAATCTGTCCAACGTGAATCTCCACTGCATCACCTTCTCACGATTCGATTCTACGTAGCTCGTATTAATAGGCGTAATAATAAGAACCGTTGCAGGATGCAGTTGCATTTCTTAAGTCTGCTTTCTTAATATTCAGTTTGGATTTTTTAATCGTAAATGTAAAATCTTTATAGCTTCCATTCGATACAGATGCTTTTTTAGAGCTTAAGGAATACGTACCAATTTTTTTGCCGCCTGCTGTCTTCATCGTAACTTTAATACCCTTTAAAGAAGTAGTCCGAAAACCGCTGTTATTGATAAATCTTGCTTTCATTACCAGATTACCGTTTTTATCATAAGATGCTTTGTATACATACATGGTAGCACCATAAGAGGCATCTGCATTCGTGTATTTCCTTTTCGAATATACATTGCTTTTTACGGTTACTTTACATTTTAATGTCTGTCCATCTTTTGTCTTAGCGGTAATTGTTGCTGTACCTGCTTTTTTACCAGTTACAACACCTTTTTTGCTGACAGTGGCAACTGATTTTTTGCTGGATGTCCAGCTGACTACGGTGCCGCCGCTAACCTTTAAGGTCTTTTTAAAGCCTGCTGTGATTGTTGCTTTTTCACTGCTGATGGAAGCCACACTCTTTTCCTGACCAATAAAGCAGAAATAATCTGCCACATCGGAATCAAAAGTAAGTACTAAGGTATAATCACCTGCATCCATATTATCATAAGCTAAATAGCGGTAATAATCTCCGTCATCATACTGCCAGGTAGAATCTGACGCATAGGCAGTAAATTCATCATAAAGATTTCCTGCACTATTCAGCAGTTCTAATTTGAATCCCACCTTTTTACCAGACATACCAATGATAAAATCCACTGTGGCATCTTTTGTAACGGTAAACTCATAGGAAACTGGAGTATAGGCAGATGCTGATGCCGTATCGATTTCTAATAACGAAATATTGTTGTTCTCTGCCTTTGCGGTGCTTCCATTTCCTAGAACCGCAGTGAAACACAGTACCATTGCTAAAACAATCGCACCAAATTTTGTCATTCTTGTTTTCATTTCATTTTCTCCCTTTCTTTTTCTATTTGTTTTCACAAAACAAATACAGTGTGCCAAAAATGGCACTAAATTCAGCATAACTGATTCAAAATATCTTGTCAACAAAAATGTTGTAAATTATTCCATTGTCTGCCCTTTGTATAATTCTCTTATTTGTGGCAAGACTATAAATAAATCAATCCGCAGGTATCATGGGGCAAAATACCTTTTGACCCCAACATCATTTCATGGAAATATATGGAGGGTAAATTATGCAATCAAATCATAAAAACAGCAATCAGCGAAAAATAAAACCGATCTACAACTGGCTTCTAGGCGGTGCTATCGTGCTAGGCGGCATCTGTGCAGTCAATGCCTGCCTTGACCAGACAAGTAATAATCCGAATTCGCAGCAGGCAGAACAGGCGCAAGACTCCCCCAGTGTTTTGGGAGAGGCTGGAACGAACATTACAGAAATGGCGTCAAACAATTCGAAATCTGATCCTAATGCATCTGGTGCTTCCAGTAATGAAACTGATCCTGCGTCATCCGTCTCTTCGACGACCTCTGGTTCAGGGAATTCAAACAACAATCAGGACATGGTTCCAAATAAAGGTGGAACCACTAAAAAAGATGCTTCAAAAAAAGCGGATACAGGTTCAGAAACTGCGGCAGTCATGAAAAATACCAATTCCTCTTCTGGTGCATTCAAAGAATCACAAGGTCTTAGCTGGCCGGTAAAGGGCGATATTCTGCTAAATTACAGCACTGATGCCACGGTCTATTATAAAACGCTGGGGCAGTACCGTTCAAACCCTGCTATCGTCATCTCTTCCCGAACCGGAACCGATGTACTGAGTGCCGCTGCCGGAACCGTTAAAAGCATCAAAAAAGATGATATGACCGGCACAACCGTTACGGTAGACATTGGTAATCACTACACACTGACTTACGGGCAACTCGATCATCTAAATGTAAAAGAAGGAGATCGTCTGAAGGAGGGGGAAGTAATCGGTACGATAGCAGATCCCACCAACTACTATGTGGTGGAAGGCAGCAATCTTTACTTCGCCGTGCAAAAGAAAAATAAAAGCATCAATCCGCTGCTTCTGCTAAATGAAGTGGAATAATGAATGATTAGAAAAAATCCCCTGCGATGATAAAAGTACCATGCGGGGGATTTTGTTTTGTTTTTGTCTGACTATATTTTACAGAGTAACCGTAACTTTATTCAGATGCCAGATATCCCGGACATACTCTTCAATCGTGCGGTCAGAGGAGAACTTACCAACTTTTGCAACATTGATGAGTGCTGATTTTGCCCAGCCTGCTTTATCTTTATAAGCCTCTTCCACCTTTTTCTGTGCTTCTGCGTAGGAGCGGAAGTCTTTTAAGATAAAGTACTGGTCAGCCGGATTCTGTCCTGCATTTAAGAGGGAATCATAGATACCGCGGAACATTTCCCGGTCACCCTTGGAATACGTTCCATCGACAAGCTGATCCACTACTTTGCGGATGCTTGGATCGTTGTTGTAAATATCTCTTGGATTGTAGTTACCGTTCTGCTCATACTCAATGACTTCATCTGAACTTAAGCCAAAGATAAAGGCATTTTCCGGTCCTACTTCTTCTACAATCTCAACATTGGCGCCATCCATTGTTCCCAGTGTCAATGCACCATTTAACATAAACTTCATATTACCGGTTCCCGATGCTTCCTTGCTGGCTGTTGAGATCTGCTCGGATACATCTGCTGCCGCAAAGATTATTTCTGCATTCGATACGCGGTAGTTCTCGATGAAGACTACTTTAATCTTTCCATTAATCGAAGCGTCATTGTTTACCACATCTGCCACACTGTTAATCAGTTTGATAATGGATTTTGCACGGGCATATCCGGCAGATGCCTTTGCACCGAAAATAAAGGTTCTCTTATGGAATTCCATGGATGGATTTGCCTTAATCTGGTTGTACAGGTACATAACATGTAAAATATTAAGAAGCTGGCGCTTATACTCATGAAGCCGTTTTACCTGTACATCAAATATAGATTCCGGATCTACGTCAATTCCATTATGTTCTTTGATATATTTTGCAAGACGAATCTTATTCTGTTTTTTAATTTCCATAAATTCCTTCTGGGATTTCTCATCATCCGCATATGGCATCAGACGGGACATTCCTTCCAGATTGGTTACCCAGGAATTGCTTCCAATCTTTTTCGTTACCCAGTCTGCAAGTAATGGATTACCATGCAGAAGGAAACGCCGCTGGGTGATTCCGTTTGTTTTATTATTAAATTTCGCAGGCATCATTTCATAGAAATCTTTTAACTCCTGTTTTTTCAGGATCTCTGTATGAAGTTTTGCCACGCCGTTAACGGAAAAGCTTCCTGCAATTGCAAGATGTGCCATTTTTACCTGGCCATCAGACAGAATTGCCATTTTCTTAACCTTGTTCTGGTCGCCCGGATAACGCTGCTGGATCTGCTGTACAAAACGGCGGTTGATTTCTTCCACGATCTGGTAGATTCTCGGAAGCAGCTTCCGGAACAGGTCAACCGGCCATTTTTCCAGTGCCTCTGCCATAATCGTATGATTTGTGTATGCGCAGGTCTGGGTTGTTACATTCCATGCCTCATCCCATCCGAGTCCATACTCATCCAGAAGAATCCGCATCAGTTCTGCAACCGTTACGGTCGGATGGGTATCGTTTAACTGGAAACATACCTTTGTATGAAGCTGGCGGATATCATCGTGCTTTTCCATATATTTTGACACAGCACGCTGAACACTGGCTGATACAAAGAAGTACTGCTGTTTTAACCGCAGCTCCTTACCTGCATAGTGATTATCATTTGGATAGAGCACTTCACAAATGGTTCTGGCAAGATTCTGCTGCTCCACTGCTTTCTGGTAATCGCCCCGGTCAAAGGAATCCAGATTAAAGGTATTAATTGCCTCTGCATCCCAGATACGCAGCGTGTTTACTACATTGTTGTGATAGCCTACGATTGGCATATCATATGGCACTGCACGGACAGACTGGTAATCTTCCTGCACAAAACGATCCTGTCCATTTTCATCTTTGCGGATTGCCACGTATCCTCCGAATTTTACCTCAACGGCATATTCATCCCGTTTGATCTCGAACGGATTGCCGTCACGAAGCCAGTCATCCGGTACTTCTAACTGGTAACCATTCTTGATCTCCTGTTTAAACATTCCATATTTATAACGGATTCCGCATCCATAAGCCGGATATCCCAAGGTGGAAAGGGAATCTAAAAAGCAGGCTGCCAGACGTCCAAGACCGCCATTTCCCAGTGCTGCATCCGGCTCCTGATCTTCGAGAACATTTAAGTCAAGTCCAAGTTCCTCGATTGCTTCTTTAATAATCTTATCTGAGCTGACATTAATAATCATATTGCCAAGTGCCCGTCCCATTAAAAATTCCATGGAAAGGTAATATACTGTTTTTACATCCTGTCTTTCATACTGCTTATGTGTCTCAATCCACTGATCCACTACAATATCTTTTACTGCATAGGATACTGCCTGGAACAGCTGCTGCTCGGTTGCTTCATCAAGAGAACGCCGATAAAGCACTTTCAGATAGTTCTTTACGTTTCCTTTGAATTCTTCTTTACTAATCTTCTGCATGGTAAGCCTCCTTTTATCGGTTTCATTATAGTATATTCATTAGTAAAAACTCAACCACTTTGCATAAATTTTACTTCTTTTTCTTTACACCAAGTGTCACGGTCTCACCATTGATTTTCCATTCTTTTGAAACCGCGTCGGTTACACTGCTGCTAATCTCATCTGCAAGCACTTTTCCTTTAATCAGTTCTGCATTTTTCGACATAATCTCTGCAATTTTATCATTGCCGGAAACAAGTACTTCAATCCGATCCATCACTTCGAATCCAGCTTCCTTACGCATTGTCTGGATTTTGCTGATTAATTCATACACAAAACCTTCTTCGATGAGTTCTTCACTTAATGTAGTCTCAAGAACTACCGTAATTCCAAAATCAGAATCCGAGATATATCCTTCTGTCTGGGCTGCCTCAATTAACAGATCCTCTTTCTCAAGCACTTCCTCGGCTCCGTCCAGGGTAATCGTAAGGGTGCCTTTTGCATTCAGCTCATCCATCGCTTTATTTCCGTCAATAGATGCCAGCAGCTCCTTTAACGCATTGATCTGTTTTCCAAAACGGCGTCCTAAAGTCTTTAACTGTGGCTTAAAGGTATAGGAGGTAAAGTCGCGGACATCTTCCTTGAAGGTCACCTTCTTTACATTCAGCTCGTCAGCAATAATGTCCTGATAGAACTCAGACAGTTCCGATTCTGCCTTTACATACATATTAGCAATCGGCTGGCGGTTCTTGATATTGGCCTCATTCCGGCAGGCACGTCCCAGTACTACAATATCCAGAACCTCTTCCATATCTTTTTCTAACTGCTTGTCAATCTTTGCTTCGTCATATGCCGGGAAATCACACAGATGCACGCTTTCCGGCGCATTTTTGTCAATGCTTCTCACCAGATTCTGATAGATATCTTCGGTCATAAATGGAATCATCGGTGCTGCAATCTTACAGAAGGTTACAAGTGCGGTATATAAAGTCATATACGCATTGATCTTATCCTGCTCCATTCCTTTTGCCCAGAACCGTTCTCTTCCACGGCGGACATACCAGTTACTCATTTCATCCACAAAATCCTGAAGGGCTCTTGCAGTCTCCGGAATCTTATATGCAGCCAGATTCTCGTCCACTGTTTTTACAACACTATTCAAACGGGACAACAGCCATTTATCCATAACCGGAAGCTTGTCATAGTCCAGTGTATACTTGGTCGCATCAAATTCATCAATGTTGGCATACAGAACAAAGAATGCATAAGTATTCCAGAGGGTTCCCATGAATTTTCGCTGTCCTTCAGTTACTGCCTTGTCATGGAAACGGTTTGGAAGCCATGGTGCGCTGTTAATGTAGAAGTACCAGCGGATTGCATCGGCTCCATGTTTGCGCAGCGCCTCCATCGGATCTACGGCATTTCCTTTGGATTTACTCATTTTCTGTCCGTTTTCATCCTGGACATGTCCAAGAACGATAACATTTTTATATGGTGCCTTATTAAATAACAGCGTGGATTCTGCTAACAGGGAGTAGAACCATCCTCTTGTCTGGTCTACCGCCTCAGAAATAAAGTCTGCCGGGAATTGTTTCTCAAACAGCTCTTTATTCTCAAATGGATAGTGATGCTGTGCAAATGGCATTGCTCCGGAATCGAACCAGCAGTCAATTACTTCCGGTACCCGGTGCATCGTCTTTCCACATTCCGGACAAGGGAAGGTCACCGCATCGATGTATGGGCGGTGCAGTTCGATGTCATCCGGGCAGTTGTCGCTTAACTCTTTTAACTCAGCAATGCTGCCAACGGAATGCATATGTCCACATTCGCACTCCCAGATATTCAGCGGTGTACCCCAGTAACGGTTCCGGCTGATTCCCCAGTCCTGTACATTTTCCAGCCAGTCACCAAAACGTCCTTTTCCGATGCTTTCCGGAATCCAGTTAATGGTGTTGTTGTTACGAATTAAGTCTTCTTTCACTGCGGTCATCTTAATGAACCAGGATTCTCTTGCATAGTAGATCAGTGGGGTATCACATCTCCAGCAGAATGGATAGCTGTGCTCAAATTTTAACACTTTAAACAGCAGCTTCTTTTCACCGAGAAGGCGGAGTACCCCTTCATCTGCTTTCTTGCAGAACAGTCCCGCAAAGTCGGTTACTTCTTTCTTCATTTCACCTTTTTCGTCTACTAACTGTACAAACGGAAGGTCATAGTTACGTCCTACATTGGCATCGTCTTCACCAAATGCCGGAGCAATGTGAACTACACCGGTACCATCGGTCAGGGTAACATAAGTATCACATGTCACATAAAAGGCTTTTTTATTCCCTACTTTATCCCGGTTGCCCGGATCACCAATCGTTCCGTCCGGTTTATTAAATGCGTAGTCAAATAATGGCGTGTATTCTTTATATTCGAGATCTTTTCCGGTGTATTTCTCCACTATTTCATAGGTTCCCTCGATTACAGAAAGAAGAGCTTCTGCCAGAATATAATATTCGGTGGCAACTGCGGTATCTTCTTCTCCTTCTTTTACGACATCATTTTTATCATTTACCTGAACCTTGACTTTCACATAGGTTTCATTTGGATTCACGCAGAGTGCCACGTTGGAAGGAAGTGTCCAAGGAGTTGTGGTCCATGCGAGAATGTATTCGTTATCAGTTCCTTTTACAGGGAATTTTGCGATTACAGATTTCTCTTTTACATCTTTATACCCCTGTGCTACCTCATGGGAGGACAATGGTGTCCCACACCGTGGGCAGTAAGGAACGATCTTGTATCCTTTATAGAGAAGCTTTTTATCCCAGATCTGCTTTAATGCCCACCATTCGGATTCGATAAAATCATTGTCATAGGTAACATAAGGATTCTCCATATCCGCCCAGAAGCCAACCGTGTCTGAGAATTCTTCCCACATTCCTTTGTATTTCCATACCGATTCCTTACATTTCTCGATAAATGGCTCCATACCATATTCTTCAATCTGTTCTTTTCCGTCCAGACCAAGAAGCTTCTCCACTTCCAGTTCCACCGGCAGACCATGGGTGTCCCATCCTGCTTTTCTAGGAACCATATAGCCTTTCATTGTACGGTAACGTGGAATCATGTCCTTAATTACACGGGTGAGTACATGACCGATATGCGGTTTTCCGTTAGCGGTTGGCGGTCCGTCATAAAACGTATACGTTTCTGCCTCTTTTCTTGAGTCTAGGCTTTTCTCAAAGATCTGGTTATCCTGCCAGAATTTCAGGGTTTCTTTTTCTCTCTCTACAAAATCCATTGTAGGCGATACTTTCTTGTACATGTTTCTGCTCCTTTCATAGACTGATGATTATGGGACAGAATTCCTCTTGCCCCGGACATCTTCATTTGCATGGCAAAATTTGCGCTATGCATAAAAAAACTCCCATCCCAAACAGGATGAGAGTAAATCACTTTCATATGAACCACCTATTTTTCTGAGTACGTAAAGGGAAATCCTTCGTAATACCGATCCATATAACGGTTGGACACCGGCCCGGCTTACTAGTTGACACGTTCAGCCTGCAACTCCGGAGTGATATTCGGATATCGGATACTGATGCCGGTTTCCCACTATCCCCGGCTCTCTGGGATGGTCTCCTGATATCTTACTGTCTCCATCTGCGTTTTTGTGTTGTAATAATCCGAAAATATTCTATTATAGTATGAGCCATTTGTCAAGACTTGGACGACAATATGCAGCACCGGTGTAACAGTTCAGCCGTGGCGAGCGCACAGACGCCGGAAGCCCGCAGAATATCAGGTATTATGAGATACCCGCTTTCGCTCCGTTGAACACGTAGCGGTACTAAGGTTTTGCAAAAAAAATGCAAAACCAAGTGCCGACGTGTTCAAAGGGATATTTCATAATACCTGATATATTGCGGGCTTCCGGCAGCTGTGCGCTCGCCACGGCTGAACTGTTATGTAAGCACAATTTATTTTGCACTTTTTTCTTGAACGCACAAAGTTCTTGTGCTATAATCGTTTCATCAGGCACCGGACAACACCGTATGCTGCCACCTGGCTAAGGAGGAATGACTATGATACCGTCTTTTGGTACTGTCCTGCGAAAATACAGGAATAAAAGCGGCATGAGCCAGCCGGAACTGGCCGGGCTCATGGGGCTTTCCCGCAACACGATCACAAACTGGGAGAACGACAAAAGCCGCCCGGAGATTGATTCCATCCGCAAATTATGCTCCTTGCTGGGAATTCCGCTTTATGAACTCTTTGGTCTGTCCGATGAGTCTATGCCGTCCCCTCACGAACATGCCCTTCTCCAGCAATACCGCCAATTGAGCCCGGTGGGACAGAAGGTCGCAGACAGGGTAATCCATTCCATTCTGGAAGAAGAACATGATGCACGGGACAGTTACCTGCGGGATTCATTCCTTATCCTGCCTCTGGAGTCTACCCCTGCTGCTGCCGGCTCCGGCTGTGACTTTGTGGACCTTCCACCGGAATACAGGTTCATAAAGAAAAACGGATATAACGAAACAGCAGATGCTCTCGTTCGTGTATCCGGTGCAAGCATGGAACCCCATTACCACAAAGACGATCTTGTCTATATCCGATACACAAATGCCGCAGACGATGGTGACGATGTTGTCTGCTCGACTGCTGATGGTGCTGTTATCAAACGGTTAAGCAACCACAAACTGTTTTCCTTAAACAAAGAACTCCCGTTTGGAGAAAAAAGTGAGGATGACCATGTAATCATCCTGGGCCGGGTTCTTGGCATTGTCAGTCCCGATGATCTTCCTGATGACACAGAAATCCCGATACTTCATGAAGTAAAATCGGAAGAAATCAAAGAATTTAAACGCAGTCATGGATATGACTGATACATGGAGGTGGCCTTGATGGCAGCGAAACAGAAAACAGACCGTGTCTACGTGAAGGTAACTTCAGAGTTCGACTCTACCGGCTATATGCAGCCAAAGTCCATCACCTGGGCGGACGGAAGAACGTTCCAGATCGAACAGGTTCGGGACTTCCGGCCTGCAGGAGCCGCCGATAACAGTTTCTTTGGTGACTGCTTTACCGTCCTCATTCAGGGACAGGAGAAGCATCTGTTTTTTGAACACATCGACTCGCGGTTCACCGGACGGGTCGGAAGATGGTTTGTGGAACAGACAGCGCAGTAAAACGACACAGATAGAAGGAGGAATCTGCGATGCAGCGCACTTATATTGCCATTGATCTCAAGTCATATTATGCTTCCGCCGAGTGTGCAGCACGCCATCTTGATCCGATGACTACGAATCTGGTCGTGGCAGACGCCTCCCGGACGGAAAAAACCATCTGCCTGGCTGTGTCTCCTTCTCTGAAGGCTTATGGGATACCAGGCAGGGCGCGTCTCTTTCAAGTCGTACAGAAGATCAAGGAAGTCAACGCAGAACGTCTGCAAAATGCCATCCGCAGCCACACAGCCGTGTACACGGATGGCAAGCCGTCCCTCTCCGGTTCCTCCTATGACGCAGCTGCGCTGTCGAATGACCCTTCTCTGGAAGTTTCCTATCTCGTGGCACCTCCACGAATGCTTTACTACGAGAAGGTATCCCGGCAGATTTACGGCATTTATCTCAAATACATCGCACCAGAAGACATCGTGGTTTACTCCATCGACGAATGCTTCATCGATGCGACTTCCTACCTCTCCCAGTACAAAATGAGTGCCCGCGACCTTGCCATGACAATGATCCGGGAAGTATTGTATACTACCGGCATCACGGCCACAGCCGGTATCGGCACCAACCTTTACCTGTGTAAGCTGGCGATGGATATCACGGCAAAGCATGCCCAGCCCGACAAGGACGGGGTGCGAATCGCAGAACTGGACGAAGAGTCTTTCCGATATCTTCTTTGGGATCACAAACCACTGACGGACTTCTGGCAGACCGGTCAAGGCACTGTCAAGCGTCTGGAATCCCTTGGCATCCACACGATGGGCGAACTGGCACGCTTCAGCCTGCATCACCAGGATATCCTCTATGAGAAATTCGGTGTGGATGCAGAGATCCTGATTGATCATGCGTGGGGATTGGAGCCCTGTACCATAAAAGAAATTAAAAACTATCGTCCCAGCTCAACCAGCATCAGCGAAGGACAGGTTCTCAAGGAACCATATTCCAATGCCAAAGCCCGTATCATTGTGCAGGAAATGGCCGATAATCTCGCCCTCCAGCTTCTTAGTAAACGTCTGTCTACAGATGGACTGGTTCTGGATATCGGGTATGACCGGGAGAACTGCGACAAAGGATGGTACAACGGTCCCATTCACACCGATCACTACGGGCGGAAGGTTCCCAAAAGCGCACACGGAACAACAAAGCTTTATAATCCCACAAACCTTTCCAGCCAGATTATTAAGGCTGCGGTGGCTTTGTTCGACCAGATCTCCAACAAAGCCCTGACCGTGCGTAGAATTACAATCGCTGCCATCCGCGTGGAAGCTGACCAGGGCATCTACCAGGTGGATCTGTTTACCGACACGAAGAAATTAGAAAAAGAAAAGAAAGTCCAGCAAACCATGCTGAGTATCAAACAGAAGTACGGAAGGAACGCCGTGCTGAAAGGCACGAACTACATGGAAGGAGCCACCGCCCGCGAGCGAAACGAACAGATCGGTGGTCACAAAACAGGAGGCGCACAATGACAGATTATAAGAACACACCAAAAGGCCGCATCGTCCGGCAGAAGTATGCCGATATTCTGCCTCTCTTGCGTCCAGAACCAATCCGCCCCCGGATGAACACACAGAACCGTGCAAAAATCTTCTCACCCTTTTCTGCCCTGCGTGGCTATGACGAAGAGATTTCCGACGAAGATCGTGTGCATGGCCTGATGGCAAAGATCGAATTGTCCAATGAGGATAAGAACCGCTTATCCGACCGTCTTCTCCAGACCAAAAAAAACATGTCTGTCACAGTAGAATACTTCCATACCGATAAGATGTATGCTCCTTTGGGCACCTATAAAACCTTGACTGGAACGGTTTCCCGAATCGATCCGATGTATCAGGAAATAGAAATCATAGGGGATACAGGCAGCAAAACAGACACCCCTCTTGAAAAAGCTCCATCGATCTGCATTGCCTTCGATGACCTTTTTTCCTTGGAGACAAGTTTTGAGTGATGTCAGCAAACCGGGCGTTGTCTGATTCGGTGCCAGTTTAATATCCACCAAAAGTTAATTGGGCTGTTGTTTTGCAACCCAGTTCTATTCTCATTTTTTCATCAGTTACATTTACCACTGGTCTTTAAACTCCTGAACCGATCCTGCACGGGCGGCCAGTTTCAGCCACTGGTTCAGCCTGTCAAGATTGGTTTCCTGTAAGATCCGTTCTTTCATATCTTCCGGAATATTTCCCAGTTCCGCAAGCAGGGTAAGGACAGCTTCGGCTTTTCCCTCAGTTCTTCCCTCGGCTCTTCCTTCAGCTCTTCCTTCAGCTCTTCCCTCGGCTCTTCCCTCGGTTTTTTCATTCTTCAATAATATTGTAAGTGCTTCACACATATTCACCACTCCATCCTTTTTATAGTATTCTTTTACCTGAACCAGCTCGTCCGCATGGGTATACTGCGTGACGAAATCGTACGTGTCTTCTTCCAGTTCCTGATAGGCTTTGTCTTCGGTGACCAGTTTCTTTAATTGTTCCGGATCTTTGGAATACCGGATAAAGTCAAACACCTGGCGCACGTCCGTGTGGAACATGCTCGTATCCTTAAGGCGCCGGATGTCGATGACGTTGATCCGGTAGTTGGGAACCATTTCCCTAAGCGGCTCCGGGATTCCTTCAAAGTCCAGGATTCCGTGGAGATCCGTAGCGCCGTCCCACTCTTCCTCGCCATAATAAAGGATAAACGTAACCACCGGATACAGGCGGCTGTCCTTTCGGAAGCCGTACAGGTATTCCCCGGCGGTGAGTTTGCCGCCGTTGTTCCGCACTGCCCGGCGGATGGCTCTGTACTGCTTCTCGTATTCCCCGGTGTCATAGAACAGGCAGCGCAGCACCATGGAATAATCCAGCAGTTCCTCGTTTTCAAAGCCGACGATGGCGAAATTTATCCCGAATCTCGTTTTCCTAACAAGATCCCGGACATGAAGCGGCTCCGGCTTATTCCCATCTTTGCCCCTTCCGGTCTGCCGCCTGCGGATAAAGTCCGGCATCCGGAAGAACCCGGTCTGGGTATCCAGATCCTGTAAGTCATCTGCAGATACTACCTGCTCTCCCAGACAGCCGATTCCGTTTATGATGTCAGCAAACCGGGCGTTGTCTGAGAAGAATTCTTTTGCCAGTATGTCTTTTGTCATGTAAACCCTCCTGTACTTTATGTGCAGGAGCTGTATTTAGAAAACTCCTGCTTTTTTCATTTTTCTGGTATTAAAAGCATGAATTTTCCGTAAAGAAATAAGATCGATAGATGCCGCATATTGCGGCTTTAGGTGCGACCTGTCAGAACAAGACCGCCGTGAGTATGAAAAAGAAAATATGCTTTGAAGTGAGTATAGCACAGGGCAGAAAATGATTCAATGCTCATTTTTTTACCATGTCAGGTTTTTCCTCAGAAGGTTGCTGTTTCACTCTGGTTATAGTTCACGCGTGCAAATGGTGCAAAACAGCCTGCTAAGACCCCATTCCACGATCACAACACCTCCGCCTGCACTATGCCAATGAATTCTTTATTTTGATTGCTTTCGAAATTTCCGCAGATGGTGTTGCCTGTGTCTTCTTAATAAACCCATTCAAAAAAACGATTCCATCCTGCTGAAAAAAAAACAAGCGAAATATTCTTCCACTGCTCACATGAACCCGATATTCAAATATACCATCCCGAAGTTTATCCCAGTAATCGTTTTTCTCTCCCTGATCCATCGCTTCCATCATTCTCGGAATCGTTTGAACAATATTTAACAAATCATCCGACGTCAGTCTGTTATCAAGCAGTGCCTCCTCTGCATAGCATTTTTCACCAACGGTTGCCAGAGTAACTTTTTTTGTATATGGGTATCTTTCAAGAACATATCGAATGTTTCTTTTATCATATGCCAAATATGTATAGAGAAATGATTTCTTTTCCGTAATATTCTGTACGAAAATCTTTTCTTCCCCTCGGTAACATTCAAGCACTTTTTTTGTATATTTATCAGCCGGAAAGGAAAACACAGCACCTTTTCGCTCAATCACTTCCGTAAAGCAATTTGGTTCATTTCCTTTTGCTGGATATTGATAGCAAACATCATTTTTTGACATGGGTTCTTCATCCCAATATGGGCGCTGGTAAGCAAGTTGAGTGATATAATATCGAATCTTATAGATTACCGGATCACCTGTATGCATCAGAATGTCATTTAACGTCAGCTTTTCTGTTATTTTACTAGAATAGAAAGATTGTCTTTTTAAAAAAACTATTTTCCTTTCAATTACACAATCCAAAACCGGTGAAACTGTTTTAATCACATAATCTGCAAACTCATCATAAGTTGTAAACTGTCCGATAACAGAAAAATCATTTAAAATAAGTTCCATTTCTACCCCCGTATACCAATCATCCGGTTCATATCCAGATCAAACTGGTCAAACAAATCCTTTTGTTGATTTTCAATTCGTCCCATTCTGCCAACTTCTACGTATATTGTCTCCGTTATATGTTCTTCATTTAAACGTACAAACTGCATGTTAATCTTTGCCTTCTCCATTTCCCCTGTAGCAATCCCGGCACGAAAACCATTAAAGATATGATCACTATGGGACTCCACAAACAACTGCCTGCCGGATTCTGCCATAAAGTACAAAAATTCACACACCTTTGCCTGCGCAGATGGATGCAAATGTATTTCCGGGTTTTCAATAACAAGAACGGATTTTTCAGGAGACGAAAGACACAAAATAAGAATACTGATAAGATAACTGACTCCTGAACCAACATTTTCCGGACGTACATTTTGCAAATCATGCATCAAGTAAGACGCTTTGACTAAATCAGTACCGGATATCTCTTCTGTACTAATTTCTGTATCCATAATATAAGATAACCACCAGTTAACCTGCCCCAGAAGCGTATAATCCTGCGTTCCTTTACATAGAGATGTTTCCAGCACATCTGTTCCATGATGATCCAGATATGCAATAGCATATTCACCATTATTCCCTATTTTTTCATTTAGTCCCATATATTTCTGATAAACACTCTGCGGTCCCAGGCGGTGGCAGGAGAGATATTGAATCATTCTATCCTGCACATTAAACTGAGAAAACAATTTATTCTCTTCACGATTCTGACTATAATCTCTGTCCAGGGTTAATTTCTCGTCCTTCGAAAAAAGCTTAACGAATATCCACTCTTCTTCTTCATCTTCTATCGTAACGCAGATTTCCTTTTTGTTTTTATCCGCATAGATACACCGGTTTTCCTCCAAAGATCCCAGAGATAGAAAATCCCCATTCAGGCCGCATGCCGCCTCCATATTTTGCCCCACAAACAACAAGCTCTGCATAATGGATGATTTTCCGGATGAATTGGTTCCAATAAACAAGTTCATATTTGAACATCCCATTTCAAGATGTTTAATACTTTTAAAGTTATTAATTACTAATTTTTTTATCATTTTACAAAAAAGACCTTCCTATCCTCTCAGCACAATCCAGACGCCACTTAAACTTCGCTGCACTGTCACGATGATTTCCAATATTCTCACGAAACTCTGCATGATTCAAAAACTCGGCAATTTTCATGTTAATTGCTTTTTTCTTATTTACATCCATTTCCGGAACAAAAAGCAATGCATACATAATTGTTTCAAATACATTCATATTTATGGGTGTCCTTCTTCCTTCTTTTATCAAACGAAATGCATCTTTTCCCATATAGAAAAACGATTTATTCAATGTAGACAGCACCATATTTTCCATATCTTTTATTTCGTCTGATGACATATGGTTAATGGAATCCAATGCCTTACCCAGAAGCTCATCGATGTCATCTTTATATACGTAGACACTACCATCATCTTCTATAATAGAATCATTGCGATATAAAAAAGCGGCAATAAAACGATTAATCAGATACTTATCCTTCATACGTTTTTCCTTTTCAAACGCATACCCGGTAGCTTCCATAAATTCTTGACTCTTCACCAAACGGTTTAGAAACCTGGTTGCCTCTCCCTGATACAACGCATTTCGTATCTCCTGTTTGTTCAATTGAACCCCACCGCGATTTACCCTGTCAAAAATATCGAATTTTATCCGATCCGGTGTCGGCGGAAGAATTACATGCGCCTGCAATTGATAATCTTCAATCCTGCCTGACATCATAGACGGGAGTTCTGAAAATCGAAGCCCGTTCATTTTAGGAAGAATCTTCAACTTATTCAATGCAAAGCCATCATTCATATACTCGAATAAAGCGGTAAGGCGCTGTCGGCCGTCAACCACGATTAGCCTTCCATATTTATCCTGATTAAAATAGAAAATAGGTAATGGGAGTCCCATCAATACACTTTCTATTAGTTCAGCCTTTCTCTGCTGATTCCAGACACTTTCCCGCTGGAAATCGCTATCAAGAATAATCCGTTTCTGTGGGGCATCGTATCTTCGTTTTAATTCAAACACAGTGTAAAATCCTTTATCAACTTTGATTCCATTCATAGGATATATCTGCTCTTCTTCCTGACCGTTCACATCAAGTTCAAATTGATTATCAACCACGATCTCTTCTTTGTCTTCTACCATTATATCCATGAACGATACCTCCTATACGTCCCCACAATCCTTTCACGTGATGTTAATTTTATCGTTTTAATATATAAATGTCAAGAAACGTGAAGCCCCCAGCACCGAAAGGTAAATTCTTTTTATAGCCTACCTTTTTGAAGATGTTCATTTTTCCTCGATTTTTTTCAAGTTATCCACATTTACATGTGGCACTTATCCCTTTAAGAAAAAATGTGTATATATTTTTGATTACTTCACGTTCAATGCTCTTTACAAGTTCATTGATCCGCTTCAAGGTCTTTTTATCCTGTATCTGCCAATAGAGATAATCATCCCATGCTCTGTCACTCCATAGTTTATTCATCTTCTACCTCTATTAGTTCGTGTGCCTGCCCATTCCCGGCTTCTAATTGTGAAATTCCTCGGTCAATCATAGCAAGATATTCTGCATTTCGAGCTGCTTTTTCCAACTGGTTATATTTCTCAAGGCTTATAATCACAACGTTTTTTTCATCTTTCCGAGTGACAATCACTGTTTCATGTAAATCCGTTGCTTTATCACAGTAATCCTTCAGATTATTCCTGATTGTTGAATAATTTACCGCCAACAT
>JAQXIP010000024.1 GCA_029007845.1 Clostridiales bacterium | reverse complement strand
GGATGGGATGGATTATAAAATACCCGCTTCCGCTATTTGAACACGTAGCGGTACTAAGGTTTTGCTTGCGCAAAACCAAGTGCCGACGTGTTCAAAAAGTATTTTATAATCCATCCCATCCCCCTGCGCGCAGGCATTCCGCCCGATTCGTATGTAGGAAGTTTGGGTATTTTTTCATATTATGTTATGATAATGGTAAATTTTTTCTTTTTTTGTAACGAATCAGACGAGAACTTGTCTAATAGATAGAGAAGAAAAAAGGAAGGAGGGAAAAGAAGTGGAAATGGGGGAAATCTATGACCGCTATGCACCGGAAGTATACCGGTTTCTGCTTCGGATGTCAGGTAATCCGGTATTGTCAGAAGATATCACACAGACAACTTTTTTAAAGGCAATCGAGAAGATCGATTCGTTCAAAAATCAGTGCAGTTTGAAAACCTGGCTTTGCCAGATCGCCAAAAATGAATACCTGAATATGATGAAGAAAGCAGAGAACCGTAATGTACCGCTTGAGGAACAAAAGAAAGAACCGATTGATGAGGCAGCCGGTGTGGAAGAACAGCTTACACAGGCCGAAACTGCCAGGGAGATCCGGGCAGCAGTACATAGATTGAAAGAACCTTATAAAGAAGTGTTTCTTCTCCGGGCATACGGAGAGTTATCGTTTCGGGAGATTGGGGAGATCTTTGGCAAAAGCGAAGTGTGGGGCAGAGTAACCTATCTTCGGAGCCGGGAAAAAGTGGCAGAGATATGGAAGAAAGGAATGTGAACGATATGGAAGGAAAGAAAATGGAAGAAAAGAATATGGAAAAAAACGCACCGTGCAGCATCGTGGAAGATTTACTGCCCCTCTATGCGGAGGGAATGTGTTCGGACGAAACGGGCAGTTTTGTGGAAGAGCATATAAAAGAATGTATGACCTGCAAAGAAAAATTAGAATACTATAAGGAAAATCTGGAGCAAATGATCCGACCGGAAACAGAAGATGGGAAAAAGACCGTAGAAGAAATCCGTCCAATGAAAAAAATAAACAAGAAAATCAGAAAAAACCGCTATATCAATATCCTGTTGTCGGTTCTTCTGCTTGCGTTTATCGGAGTAAATGCATTCTTGTCATATGGACAGTTTTTCCCGGAAAGCGGGGCTCCAAGCTATGAACTCCTTTTTGAAAGAGCGCATATACGGTCAATCTGCAAAGAAATGTTCAATGGGAACCCAGAGATTTTAGCAGAATGTATGGATTACAGCATGTATGAGAATACCTTCCTGATGGCCGTAGGTGATCCGTCCTCTTATTTCCAGACCCTTCAGCAAATGCTCAAAGAAACATTTGAAGAAAACATTGACGGAAAAAAGGTCGAAATAAAAGGAATCGAAAGCAATTATATCAATGAATCCATGTGGGATGAAAAAGGACATTATTACGTCTGTACGGATGTGGAGATCGAAGTGGATGGAAAAGAGCTTCAGCTTATATTTGAAAAGATGGGGAACGGGATCTACCGGATTGACTGTACAAATGATTCAAAAGATTCCGGGCTGGACAGCTTTGCAAAAGTCATTAATTATGCCAATGGGGATGCAGGATTGTTACAGCAGTGGCTGTTAGAAAAATGGACAGAGGCTGTCTATCATGAAACGGCAGACGGAGAGGGAAATCAAGAGATTGACCGTACCGGACATTTTACATCGTATTTTGTGACGGATTCCATGAAACAATCTGATGATACAGAGGAATATCAGAAAGCACTTGCCTCACGTTTGGCTGCATTGGCGCAGGAAGGAATCTGTATCAAAGACTGCTATGGAAAGGAAGCCCATTATGATGAGAAAGATGGCAGGGTGATACAGCAGTTCCTGTTCGTATTTGAACGGTTAGAAACAGGAGAACAGATCACGCTTTCACAGGACTTTTACTATGGACCGCTTGGATATGAGCCGGCCGGGGATGGCAGAGTAATGGAATGCCAGGAGCCGGAAGAAATCCAGAATTCAATCGCAGCTATGTTCAAATGGAATAAAATGTGATAAGATTGCCATAATGAAAAAGAAAGGTGGTTTTGATTTATGGCAGTAGAGTTGATATCGAATCAGGAATTTGATGAAAAAGTATTAAAAACAGAGAAAACAGTTTTGATTGATTTTTTTGCAACATGGTGCGGACCGTGCCAGATGATGGCACCAGTGGTCGAGCAGATTGCCAGAGAGCATCCGGAGTATCAGGTGTATAAAGTAGACACCGATCAGGAACCAGAGCTTGCCAAGGCATTCCAGGTAATGAGTATTCCGACAATTGTGGTAATGAAGGATGGACAGGTGAAAAGTAAAGCCGTCGGTGTCCAGTCAGCATCTGAATTGCTGTCCATGCTTGAACAGGCATCATAAGGAGCAGGTGATGATTACAAGTACGTCAAACCAGCAGATTAAGGATGCCGTCAGGTTACAAAAGAAAGCAAAAGAGCGGAAAGACCGGGGCTTATTTCTTGTAGAAGGCTTTAAGATGGTAAAAGAGGCCTCGGCTCTCGGACTGGTGGAAAAAGTCTATATCAGTGAAGCGTTAGACCGGAAGGAAGAATCGGAGCAGCTTCGTTCTGTTCTGGAACAGGAGCCATATGAATGGGTGTCAAAAGAAGTATTTAAGACTCTGTCTGACACGATGACACCACAGGGAATTCTGGCAGTGGTAAAGATGCCGGTGTATACCCTGGAGGAATTATTTACAAAACAAAATCTCTTATTCCTGGAAGATGTACGTGATCCGGGAAATGTGGGAACCATGGTGCGTACCGCAGAAGGTGCGTCCTTTGGGGGTGTAGTTTTATCAAAAGAATCGGCAGATTTATTTAACCCAAAAGTCGTGCGCTCCACCATGGGCTCCATTTTCCGCATGCCTTATATCTACGTGGACTCCATTCCGGACGCAGTCCTTCAGGCAAAAGAGAAAGGCTTTCATGTATATGGAACCCATCTGAGAGGAGAACACAGCTACTCGAAGGAATCTTATCTTGGAAAAACCGGAATCGTCATCGGAAATGAGTCAAGAGGGATGAGTGGGGAAACTGCAAAGGCAGTCAGTACCCTGGTAAAGATTCCGATGGGAGGCAGTGTAGAATCCCTGAATGCAGCAGTGGCTGCTGCAGTCATGATGTATGAGGTGGCAAGGCAGCAGGGGCTTTCATCGGACTGATGGGAAACCCACCCTGTACATTAAGGCAGCCAATGAACCACCGCTAAGATCACCCTGGTGTAACAGTTCAGCCGTGACAAACCCACAGCCGTCGGAAGCACGCAGAATATCAGGTACTATGAAATATCCCTTTGAACACGTCGGCACTTGGTTTTGCGTTTTTGGCAAAATCTTAGTACCACTACGAGTTCAATGGAGCGAAAGCGGGTATTTCATGGTACCTGATATTCTGCGTGCTTCCAGCGGCTGTTGGTTCGTCACGGCTGAACTGTTACGACCTGGTGCATCGGTTTCGAAATAACCTTGTTTTTTTTAGGAAAATCGGTTATGATAAAGAAGATTCATAAGTATAGGGGAAAGGAGAGGAGAGAATGGTGAACTTGTGGTTCATGGGACCGCTGATCTGGCTGATTATTATGGCCATTATGGTGATTGTTGAGATTATCACCGTAGGTCTGACCAGTATCTGGTTTGCTGGCGGTGCACTGATTGCCTTTTTTGCATCCCTGTTCGGCGCACCGGCAGCTGTGCAGATTGTTCTGTTTATCATCGTATCCGTTCTTACGCTGGCATTGTTCCGGCCAAAGGCTGTGGAACATTTTAATAAGACACGTACGAAGACCAATGTGGATAGTATGATTGGAAAAAGGGTAAAAGTAATAGAACCAATCAGTAACCTGGATGGTACCGGTACCGTTCTTTTAAATGATGTGGAATGGACTGCCAGAAGCAGCACCGGTCAGGTGATAGAAAAAGAATCCATCGTTGTAGTAAAAGAGGTAAAAGGTGTAAAATTAATCGTAGAAAAGGAGAGTTGAAGACATGTCTGGTGTTGGATTAGGAATTGGATTTACCTTTGTTGTAATATTAATCATTATTGCCCTGGCACTGATCTCTTCCTGCGTGAAGGTCGTACCGCAGGCGCATGCATACATTTTAGAGGAACTGGGCGGTTATAAAGATACCTGGGGTGTTGGTATCCACTGGAAATGGCCAATTATTGATAAAGTGGCAAAAAGAGTGAACTTAAAAGAGCAGGTAGTTGATTTCCCACCTCAGCCGGTTATCACAAAAGATAACGTAACTATGCGGATTGATACCGTTGTATTTTTCCAGATCACAGATCCGAAGCTGTTTGCATACGGCGTTGAGAATCCGATTATGGCAATTGAGAACCTGACGGCTACTACCCTTCGTAACATCATTGGTGACCTGGAATTAGACGAGACATTAACGTCCCGTGAAGTGATCAATACAAAGATGCGTGCCAGCTTGGACGCAGCCACAGATCCTTGGGGAATTAAAGTAAACCGTGTGGAATTAAAGAATATCATCCCTCCGGCAGCCATTAATGAGGCCATGGAGAAACAGATGAAAGCAGAACGTGAGAAACGGGAATCCATCTTGATTGCACAAGGTGAAAAGGAATCTGCCATCCTCGTTGCACAAGGTAAGAAAGAAGCTGCCATTCTGGATGCAGAAGCAGAGAAACAGGCAGCAATCCTTCGGGCAGAGGCAAAGAAAGAAGCAACCATCCGGGAAGCAGAAGGTCAGGCAGAAGCGATTCTTGCCGTACAGAAAGCCAATGCAGACGGTATCCGCTTCTTAAATGAAGCTGCACCAGGACAGGGAGTACTGGCGCTTAAGAGTCTGGAAGCATTTACAAAGGCAGCAGACGGAAAAGCAACAAAGATCATTATTCCATCCGAGATTCAGGGGCTTGCCGGTCTTGCAAAATCGGTAGTTGAAGTGGCAGAGAAGTAACAGCCAGCAGCCGGATGACATAGAAAAAAATGAGATGATAACGCAGAGCGGGGGTGAGATCCTGTTCTGCGTCTTTATATATGCGAAGGAAAGGAGCAATTACATATGGTTTCATTAAAAGGAAGAAGTTTTCTGACATTAAAGGATTTTACGCCGGAGGAGATTACCTATCTTCTGGATCTGGCAGCCGAATTAAAGGAGAAAAAGAAAAAAGGAATCCCGGTAGATGATTTCCGGGGGAAGAATGTGGCGTTAATATTTGAGAAGACAAGCACCCGTACAAGATGTTCTTTTGAGGTGGCAGCGCATGATCTGGGGATGGGCTGTACTTATCTCGATCCATCCGGTTCCCAGATTGGCAAGAAAGAAAGCATTGCCGATACGGCACGGGTATTAGGAAGTATGTTTGAAGGGATTGAATACCGTGGATTTGAGCAGAGCATTGTGGAAGAACTGGACAAGTATGCCAACGTTCCGGTATGGAACGGCTTAACCAATGAATACCACCCAACCCAGATGCTTGCAGACCTTCTTACTATCCGGGAACATTTTGGAGATCTGAAAGGCCGGAAACTGACTTACATGGGAGATGCCAGATATAATATGGGGAATTCCCTTATGATTGCATGCGCCAAGATGGGGATGCATTTTACTGCCTGCACAAATAAAGAATATTTTCCAGATGAAGCGCTGGTAAAACAGTGTGAGGAATATGCCAGCCAGACCGGTGCAACCATCCGTCTTACGGAAGATGTAGAGGAAGGAACAAAAGATGTGGATGTGATCTATACGGATGTGTGGGTATCCATGGGAGAGCCGGATGAAGTATGGGCGAAACGAATTGAGAAGCTGTCACCTTATCAGGTAAATAAAGCTGTGATGGAAAACGCAGGAGAAGGTGCGGTATTTATGCACTGTCTGCCGGCATATCATGACCTGAAGACAAAAGTAGGACAGGAAGTCTATGAAAAATTTGGATTGAGCGAACTGGAAGTAACCGATGAAGTATTTGAATCGGAACAGTCCATCGTATTTGCGGAGGCAGAAAACCGTATGCACACGATTAAAGCGGTTATGGCTGCCACGATTCAGTAAGGAGAAGCGAAAATTATGCAGGAAAAGATTGTAAAGATGCTCCAGTCAGAGGAAGGTTACCTGTCCGGTCAGGAGATCTGCGATCGTCTGGGCGTGTCCCGTACTGCTGTGTGGAAAGTGATTAAGAAATTAAGGGAAGAAGGCTACGAGATTGAGGCGGTATCCAATAAAGGATACCACCTGGTAAACCAGCCGGACCGGATTAACCAGATGGCAGTCCGCCCCTATCTGAATACCACGCAAATCGCCCGGGATATTCTATATTTTGATGAGATTGACTCTACCAATACGTATGCGAAACAATTGGGAGAGGAAGGGGCAAAGGATGGAACACTGGTCATTGCAGAATGCCAGAATGCGGGAAAAGGCCGCAGGGGAAGAACCTGGGTGTCCCCGAAGGGAAAAGACATCTATATGACCATGCTTTTAAGACCACAGATACAACCGGAACATGCGTCTTCTGTCACCCTTGTGGCAGCACTTTCGGTTGCAAAAGCAATCCGTGAGGTAACCGGTCTGGAAAGCGGAATAAAATGGCCAAATGATATTGTGATTCATGGAAAGAAAGTGTGTGGAATTCTCACGGAAATGAGTTCGGAGTTTGGCTGTATCCATTATGTAGTAGTGGGCATCGGAATCAATGTCAATATCGATCAGTTTGATGACGGGATCAAAAATACGGCAAGCTCCCTTTATCTGGAAGGGGGACAACCCGTAGAAAGAGCACCCCTTGTGGCCTCCGTTATCAATCATTTTGAAAAGGATTATCAGGTTTTCTGTAAAGAGCAGTCTTTATCGGGACTGAAGGCAGAATATGATTCCCTATTGATAAATCATGGAAAAGACGTTAAAATAATAGGCATTCAGGAAGAATATGCCGGGGTGGCCAGGGGAATTGATGAAACCGGGCGCCTCTTAGTAGAGATGGAAGACGGTTCCCTTCGCAAAGTAGTATCCGGGGAAGTATCTGTCCGGGGACTTTACGGTTACGTCTGACCACGTTTTTTATAGAAAGGAAACCGACGAAATGAGCGAAGTGTTATGTGGTGCCAGTTCTTATGACGAAAAGTATTATTTTAACCCGAAGTTTCAGGAGCTGCCAGAAGAAGTAAAGAAAGAACTTCAGATTATGTGCGTGATGTTTACCGCACAGGTGGGCGGAATCATTACACTCGAATATGAGGAAGATGGAGAATTGGAATTTCGCGTGGCAAGTACAGAAGGAGACCTGTTATTCGATGAGATTGGAAGCGGTCTGAAGGTTAAGGCGCTCCGGGAAGAAAAACGGGATCTGTTAGAAGGATTGGAATTGTATTACCGGATAAAATATATGGGAGGTAGGACATGATCTTAGCAGTCGATATAGGCAATACCAATATTACGTTTGGCATTTTTGATGGAGATAATCTGGTGGGAACCTTCCGTATGACAACCCAGATTTCCAGAACCTCTGATGAGTATGGAATCTTTCTCTGCCAGGTGCTGGAACACCGGAGCATTGACCCGGCACAGATTGAAGGAGTTGTGATATCTACCGTTGTGCCAAAGATTATGTATTCCTTTGAAAGTGCAATTCATAAATATTTTCAGGCAGCACGGGTAATTAATATAGGTGTAGGAATCAAAACAGGAATTAAAATCGGGATTACCAATCCTCATGAGATTGGGGCTGACCGGATCGTAGATGCGGTAGCCGGCTATGAATTATACGGCGGCCCGATTCTGGTGCTGGATTTTGGAACGGCAACGACGCATGACCTGATCACGGCAGACGGAACACTCGTTGCAGGAGTAACCACACCCGGTATCCGGATCAGCGCCAACGCACTCTGGTCGGATACTGCAAAACTTCCGGAAGTTGCAATTGAAAAGCCGCCGACCATTCTGGCAAAGAACACCATTCACAGCATGCAGGCAGGATTATTTTATGGTACGGTAGGACAGACCGAGTACATTATTAAAAAAATGAAAGAAGAGTCTGGGATACCGGATATTAAGGTGGTGGCAACCGGCGGCCTTGGAAAACTGATTTCGTCTGAGACCGATGCGATTATGATTTATGATTCCAAGCTGACCTTGAAAGGTCTGAAGATCTTATATGACAAGAATTCAAAAGTAATGGAGTAAATGTTGCAATGGAAAAACTTCAAATCGGAAACGTTTTGTTAGATGGCAATTTAATCCTTGGACCAATGGCAGGTGTAACCGACCTGCCATTTCGTCTGCTTTGCAAGGAGCAGGGAGCCAGTCTCGTCTATACAGAGATGGTAAGTGCGAAAGGAATTTATTATAAAAATAAGAATTCCGATATCCTTATGGAAACGAAAAAAGAGGAGCGTCCGGTGGCACTTCAGTTGTTTGGTTCAGAACCAGAGCTTATGGGGGAGATGGCACAGCTTCTTGAAGAGACAAAGCAGTTCGACATTCTGGATGTGAACATGGGCTGTCCGGTGCCAAAAGTAGTCAATAACGGGGAAGGCTCAGCTCTTATGAAAAATCCCGTTCTGGCATCAGAGATTATCGAATCGCTTGTGCGCCATACAAAGAAGCCAGTTACCGTAAAATTCCGGAAAGGTTTTGGAAAAGAAGATAACACGGCAGCAGAATTTGCAAAACGGATGGAAGCCGCCGGAGCCAGCGCCGTTGCGGTTCATGGAAGAACGAGGGAGCAGTATTACAGCGGAAAAGCAGACTGGCAGGTGATCCGGCAGGTAAAGGAGGCTGTGTCTATTCCGGTCATTGGCAGCGGGGATATTTTTTCTCCGGAGGATGCCGTGCGGATGAAAGAAGAGACCGGCTGTGACGGCTTGATGATTGCCCGGGGAGCCAGAGGAAATCCTTGGATTTTTCACCAGATCCGCAGATATCTCGATACCGGAGAGATCGTTGGGAAGCCGGACTTTTCCCAGATTGTGGATACGATTCTCTGTCACTGCCGTATGCAGCTTGCGTACAAAGGAACGTATACCGGAATCCGAGAGATGCGAAAACATGTTGCGTGGTATACGGCTGGTTATCCCGGTTCTGCAAGACTTCGCGGGGCGATCAATGAGATCTCGTCATATGAAGAGATGGAAGCACTGTTGCGAAATTGGGATTCTCATTCTATAATGGAAGAAACAAAGCGGTCATAGGAGGATAACATGAAAAAGAAAAATCTGTTAGTAGGACAATCCGGTGGACCTACCGTGGCAATCAATGCCAGTCTGTCCGGAGTGTTAGAGATGGGATTTGAGATGCCGGAGGTTGACAAGGTATATGGAGCCAGAAATGGAATCCAGGGTGTGCTTGAGGAGCACATCTGTGACATGGAGCCTTATAAGAACCGGTTAGCAGAGCTTCAGGTTACGCCATCCATGTTTCTTGGTTCCTGCCGGTATAAGCTTCCGGAACCTTCAGAAGGACAGGAGATCTATGAAAAGATCTTTGAGGTGTTTTCCAAATACCAGATTGGTTATTTCTTCTACATCGGAGGAAATGATTCCATGGATACGGTATTAAAGCTTTCCGGTTATGCAGAGAAAATCGGCTATGATATTGCAATTATGGGAGTCCCGAAGACCATTGATAATGATCTGATGGAGATTGATCATACACCGGGCTTTGGTTCTGCGGCAAAATATATCGCCAGTTCGATTCTGGAGATGGCTCATGACACGTATATCTACCAGATGAAGAGTGTTCTCATTGTGGAGATTATGGGACGGAACGCTGGATGGCTTACCGCTTCCTCGGTATTGGCCAGAAACGAATATTCCGATGCACCTCATTTAATCTATCTTCCGGAGAAACCGTTCCGCACCTCCCAGTTCATTCTCGATGTAAGGAGAGAACTCGAACATCGGGATCAGGTCATCGTTGCGGTGTCGGAAGGAATCCGGGATACGGAAGGAATGTATATCTCTGCCCAGTCATCCAGGGTAGACCAGTTTGGTCATGTGATGTTAAGCGGTACTGGAAAATATCTGGAAAGTCTGGTAACGGATGCCATTGGCTGCAAAGTCCGTTCAGTAGAATTAAATGTGCTCCAACGCTGTGCCTCCCACATCGCCTCTAAGACCGATATCCAGGAAGCAGCCCAGCTTGGACGGGAAGCGGTGAAACGGGCAGTGGAAGGACAGACTGGCTGTATGTCAAGACTTACCAGAGTCTCGGACGATCCATATATGGTAGAATACAGTATGGCACCGATTGCCCGGATTGCCAATGAAGAAAAAAAGATCCCACAGGAGTGGATTAACGAGGCCGGAAATGATGTAACCGAGGACATGATCTCCTATTTAAAACCTCTCATTCAGGGAGAAATGTCAGTTCCATACGAAAACGGCCTGCCAAAGTATCTGTATCTGTCCCAGAAGGAATAAAAGCTTAGGGAACCTGTTTGGCGAAAACGATCATTTTTAATGGAAGCATCTGGGGCTTTCTTGACGGAATTTCACAAAATTAAGTGGAATACGAAAAAAACATTTGCATTTTAAGCAGAAAGAGAGTAAAATGCACTAAAGAAAGACAAATGTGCGTCACAGACGAACACAAGAAAACAATAAGACAAAAGGAAGGTTATAAAATATGAGCGACAAATTAAGAGTAGGTATCCTTGGAGCAACCGGTATGGTTGGACAGCGTTTTATTTCATTATTAGAGAATCATCCGTGGTTTGAGGTTGTAACAGTTGCAGCCAGCCCAAGAAGTGCCGGTAAGACATACGAAGAGGCGGTAGGTGACCGCTGGAAGATGGATACTCCTATGCCGGAAGCTGTGAAAAAATTAGTTGTAAAAAATGTAAATGAAGTAGAAGAAGTAAGCAAAACGGTTGATTTTGTCTTTAGTGCAGTGGATATGTCAAAAGAAGAGATCAAAGCCATTGAAGAAGCTTATGCAAAGACAGAAACACCGGTTGTATCGAATAACAGTGCCCACCGCTGGACACCGGATGTACCGATGGTAGTGCCGGAGATCAATCCGGAGCATTATGAAGTAATCAAACATCAGAAAAAACGTCTTGGAACAACAAGAGGCTTTATCGCTGTAAAACCAAACTGTTCCATTCAGAGTTATGCACCCGCATTATTTGCACTGAAAGAATTTGGTCCAAAGGAAGTCGTTGCCACAACCTATCAGGCAATCTCCGGAGCAGGAAAAACATTCAAAGACTGGCCGGAAATGGTTGGCAATGTGATTCCATATATCGGTGGGGAAGAGGAAAAGAGTGAGCAGGAGCCACTGCGTATCTTTGGCCATGTGGATGAAGAGCAGGGTGTGATTGTAAAAGCAGAATCACCAAAGATTACATGCCAGTGTATTCGTGTACCGGTATTAAATGGACATACTGCAGCGGTGTTCGTTAATTTTGAGAAAAAACCGACAAAAGAGCAGATCATCGAAGCATGGAGAAACTTCAAAGGGCTTCCACAGGAGATGAACCTTCCAAGTGCTCCAAAGCAGTTTATCCAGTACTGTGAAGAAGACAACCGCCCACAGGTTACGCTCGATGTAGATTTTGAGAATGGATTCGGAATCTCCATGGGACGTCTGCGCGAAGACACGTTATTTGACTACAAGTTTGTAGGGTTATCCCACAATACGGTTCGTGGTGCAGCAGGTGGAGCTGTATTAAGTGCAGAGTTATTAAAAGCATTAGGTTATATTGAAGCAAAATAGGATCTTTTCCGAAAGATACAGGTTATGTTATAAACCAGAAAAATCCTTGCCACTGGGGGTGTGACAGGGATTTTTCTGGTTAGATTAATTAAGGGTATTACAAGTATAGTCAAGCTATAAGGGATAGCTTATGAAGCATATGAAGCAAATGAAAAACGGGGATAACGCATGCGCCTGCATGTATTATCCCCGTTGATAATGTATCTGATGTTCTTTTCGTATGTGATTGCTTGTACATGTCACATAATATTACGGTAATCCGGGAATGTCAATAAAAAAAAGAAGAACAAAAGAATAGAAAGAAGAAAGGAATGAACACGAAATAATCATAAGGAATCCGGTTATGAAAATTAATAAAATTCCAAATGAAACATTTGACTTCATTTTTTAAAGAAAAACCATTGACAATCAAAAAAATCTTAGTATAATGATAAACAGGTTATGAGCAAAGGCGCTCCACAACAGATTGTGGAGTGCTATTTTTTTTCACAGGATAAGCTCATAGGAAAAGGACAAAGGCGTCTGGCTCCACCTGGCATATAAGGGTGGAAGTATCAGGCGCCCTTTCTTTTTCCGTACTAAAAAGTGTGTCAACACAAAAAAATATGGAGGTGCAGTGTTATGGAATATTCAGCAGTTAACACGATCTGGGTGCTTTTAGGCGCCGCATTGGTATTTTTTATGCAGGCTGGTTTCGCAATGGTCGAGACTGGATTCACAAGAGCAAAGAATGCCGGTAACATTATTATGAAGAACTTAATGGACTTCTCAATTGGTACTCCGGTATTCTGGATCATTGGTTTTGGTCTGATGTTTGGTAACTATGGTGATGGCGGTTTCATTGGTAGAATTGGTGGAATCGCAACGGAAGGAGCTTATGGTACGGATATGCTTCCGGCAGGCGTTCCATTCTTCGCTTTCCTGATTTTCCAGACGGTGTTCTGTGCAACCGCAGCAACAATCGTATCCGGAGCTATGGCAGAGAGAACTAAGTTCAGTTCTTACTGTATTTACAGCTTCATTATCAGCCTGGTTGTCTATCCGATCTCCGGTCACTGGATCTGGGGCGGCGGCTGGTTATCCCAGATGGGATTCCATGATTTCGCTGGTTCTACCGCAGTACATATGGTTGGTGGTGTAGCCGCATTAATCGGTGCTATCATCTTAGGACCTCGTATTGGTAAGTATCATAAAGACGGACGTTCAAGAGCCATTCCTGGACATAGCTTAACACTTGGCGCATTAGGTGTATTCATTCTGTGGTTCTGCTGGTTTGGATTCAACGGATGTTCAACCGTAGCCATGGACAGTGATGCCGCACTGATTAGTGCAGGTAAGATTTTTATTACAACAAACCTTGCAGCAGCAGTTGCAACTTGTACCGTATTAATCATCACATGGATTCGTTATAAAAAACCAGATGTATCCATGACCTTAAATGGTTCCCTGGCAGGTCTGGTAGCAATTACCGCCGGATGTGATACCGTATCTCCGGCAAGTGCAGCAATCATTGGTATTATTGCAGGATTTGCAGTTGTATTTGGTGTTGAATTTGTTGATAAAGTATTAAAAGTAGACGATCCAGTTGGTGCTGTTGGTGTACATGGTGTCAACGGAGCACTTGGTACATTATGCGTTGGTCTTTTCTCAGATGGTGAAGGAACCGGCGGAGTAAAAGGTCTGTTCACCGGTGGCGGTGTCGAATTGTTAGGCACACAGGCAATTGGTGTAATCAGCGTAATTGCATGGGTAACTGTTACAATGGTTATTGTGTTCCAGGTAATTAAACATACGATTGGTCTTCGTGTATCCGAAGAAGAAGAAGTACTTGGTCTGGACAGCACCGAACATGGTCTTGCATCTGCATATTCTGATTTCGTTGCTTCCCCAGAGAGAAGTGTATTCTTAGGAAACGGCCCTGCAGGCAAGGCTGCTGCAAAGAAAGCCGAGGCTCCTGCAAAAGCAGTACCGGCCGCTGTAAAGGCAGCAAAACCAGCCACGACAGAAGGAAATGCAAAATTAACCCGTGTATCGATTATCTGTAAACAGAGTAAATTCGATGAGTTGAAGGAAGCATTGAATGAGATCGGCGTTATGGGTATTACCGTAACACAGGTTCTTGGCTGTGGTGTTCAGAAAGGTGCTGCTAAGATGTACCGTGGTTCTGAAGTTGATGTAGTACTTCTTCCAAAAGTAAAGGTAGAAGTAGTTGTCAGCGCTGTACCGGTTGAAAAAGTAATTGAGGCAGCAAAGAAAGCACTTTACACCGGCAGCATTGGTGATGGTAAGATCTTTGTATATGATGTAGAAAATGTTGTAAAAGTCCGTACCGGTGAAGAAGGCTTTGACGCTCTCCAGGGTATGGAAGACGAAGAATAGAATTGAACTTAATACTTGTTTCAAAGGCAGCAGATGGCGTGATCCGTCTGCTGCCTTTTTTGCCCCCTCATGTGTGTGCGGGTCAACAAGGTCAGAGCTCTTATCCTGCAAGCAGGAACGAGTTCTGACCTTTTGACCCTGGCATCAGAAAATAAAAGTAGTAACAAAAACCATGTCATGGAGGGAAAATAGCCGTTAAGTATTGACACAAAGAACGGATGTGCTATAATCGAACTATATGTTGCTAATTAAACGATCTGAAAGAAGGAAAAAAAGGGACATGGCAGAGAATATATTAAAAATAGGTGATCTTACCCTGAAGCACCCGATTATTCAGGGCGGCATGGGAGTCGGTGTCAGCAGAAGCAGACTGGCAGGAGCCGTAGCACGGGAAGGCGGCATGGGAATCATTTCCACGGCTCAGATTGGATATGATGAGCCGGATTTCTATGAGCATCCAATGGAAACGAATCTGATGGCAGTTAAGAAGCATCTGAAACTGGCCAGAGAAGAAGCAAATGGCGGTGTAGTCGGCTTTAATATTATGGTCGCCACCAGAGGTTATGAGCAGTACGTGCGGACAGCAGCTGAGGCAGGAGCTGATACGATTATATCAGGTGCAGGTCTTCCGGTAGATCTGCCAGCCTATGTAGCTGGAACGAATACGAAGATCGCCCCGATTGTATCCAGTGAGAAGGCAGCGAAGGTTATTCTGAAGTTCTGGGATCGGAAATACAAACGGACCGCTGATTTTATCGTGATTGAAGGACCAAAGGCGGGAGGCCATCTTGGATTCTCCAGAGAGCAGTTAGACCAGCTTGCCAGACAGGAACTGGATTATGAACAGGAAATCGGTCGTATTTTAACAGTTGTAAAAGGATATGAAGAGAAGTTTTCCCAGAAAATCCCGGTAGTTCTGGCAGGAGGAATCTTTGACCACAGTGACGTGCAGCATGCACTACAACTGGGGGCAGATGGTGTGCAGATTGCCACCCGTTTTGTTGCAACAAAAGAATGCGACGCTGCGGATGCGTATAAACAGGCGTATATCGATGCATCTGAAGAGGATATCTGTATTGTGGACAGTCCGGTTGGAATGCCTGGAAGAGCTGTGAACAACAACTTCTTAAAGAATGTGGCAGGAAAAGAACCGATTACCAATTGTACCCGGTGTCTGGAACATTGCAATCCGGCAGAAGCACCGTATTGTATTACAAAGGCATTAATTGAGGCGGTAAAAGGAAATCTGGATCAGGGACTCATTTTCTGTGGCTCTAATGTTGGAAAGATTCATGAGATTGTAACGGTAAAGGAACTGATGCAGGAACTCTGTTTAAAGTAACGGTAATATGCTTTCCTAAAAGTAACAGTTTGACCCACGCCATTCGCAAAGCCGCACCTTCGGTGCTTTCTCGCTGCTATGCAGCTAACTTTGTTCATAATCTGGCGCTCAGCTCATAACCTGTGTGACAGGCGAATTCATGCAAGTATAATTCACCTGTCATACAGGTTATGGCTGAACTGTTACAAAAAAATAAAAAATTTTAAAAAAATACTTGCAATTTGAAATTGATTCCTGTATAATACACAACGTACTTAATGATTGTGATTTGATTCCAGAGAAAAGTACAGAAGCATTAATGGGCTATCGCCAAATGGTAAGGCACTGGATTCTGATTCCAGCATGTGGAGGTTCGAATCCTCCTAGCCCAGTCTGAGGGTTGTTTACTAACAGCCCTTTTTTCGTAGCATGCAAGAAAATGAGAGTGAATCAAGTTGATAAAGGATAGGAGGATATATCATGGCATTAGAAAAAGATACCAAAAAAACACAGGCAAAGGTTAAACCTGCAGAGAAACCTTCTCCAGTTGGAAAAGAGGCTGCAAAGACTGCAACAGAAAAGGAAGCAGCAAAAACAGCTCCAGCTAAGACTACAGCGAAAACAACAGCGAAAACACCTGCTGCAGAGACGAAAACAGTGGCAAAAGCAGATGTGAAAAAAGAAGAGAAAGCAGAAGCAAAACCAGCTGCAAAAGCAGCAAAGAAACCAGTTACCAAGAAGACGGTAACGAAGAAAGCGGCTGAACCGAAAAAAGCTGAGCCAAAGGCAGCAGAGACAAAGACGGCTGCGAAAAAGACAACAGCAAAAGCAGCGAAGAAAACAGAGGTTGCAACCAGCCTTCATATTCAATGGAATAAAAAAGAACTGGATCAGGATACGATGATTGAGTACGTTAAAGGTGCATGGGAAGGTAAAGGAAATAACTGGTCAGATGTAAAAGAATTGGAGTTATACATTAAGCCAGATGAAAATAAGATTTTCTATACCGTGAATGGCGTTGGTAGTGAAGATCAGTTTGTACATATGTCTTTATAAAGCGTGATAAAAAAACCGCATTCGCTAAATGAAGCGAATGCGGTTTTTTTATGCTTACTGCAGATTCAGGTGTTTTTTAAACATCTGGTTGCTGATGGCAAGAAAGATGGCACACATTCCGCCGTACATCAAGATCAAAGATGGCATGACAAGATACCGAAGTATATGTTCCGCTTTCATAGAAACAAATGAGTCTAATAAGAAAAGAGTGATAAATACCATGCCAAAGTTGGTGACAAACCGCTGCAGAATATTTAGGCCAAAATAGATCCCGAAAGATGCCAGAAGCTTATGGTCTTTGCATAACTGCCCAATGGAGATGCAGAAAAAGATTTTCCCGTAGGAAAAGGCAATAGAGGCAATCATCAGCATCAGGAGTTCAATAAAAAAGAGGATAAACTCACTAATACTCTGGATTTGAAACTCTTTCAAGGAAGAAGCAATGGTTTTACCAAAATCCGTAAGTCCGTTCATTGTGATTAAAAGTGCCAGAACAGACAGGACACCGATTGTGATAGCAAGGATTGTCCAGATTACGCTGACAAACGTTTTTGCACCGATGAGCTGCATTGAGGTAACCGGCAATGTGTGCGTCAGATAACCCTCTCTTGTAACCATGGAACGGTAAAAATGTGTTGCAAGAATCAGAACCGTAGCCATAGAAAAAATAATCATCGTGACAACGTAAGAACAAATGACTGTATTTGGAATGATTTCAAGGTACTTGGAATATTCCGGCATACGCTCCTGGATGAAATCGGAGAACCAGAAAGAAAACCTTGTTAACGGGGTCATCAGGATGACAAAAAGGAATAATGGAATAAACTGCCGTGCGGCGGCTTTAAAATCGTGTTTGATTAGCTTTCCTAGCATCGGAACACCTCCCTAAAGAATTGATCGACGGACTTGCCGGATTGCTGCCGGATATTATCAACGGAATTATACATACGCAGTATGCCGTTTTGCAGGAACAACACCTCATCCAGCACATGCTCGATATCATAGATCAGATGGGTGGACAAGAGAATTGTTGCATTTTCCGAGTAGTTGGAAATAATCGTCCGGAGGATGAAATCCCTGGCTGCCGGGTCAACTCCGCCAATGGGTTCATCCAGACAGTACAGGGCAGCATTCCGGCTCATTACGAGAATTAGCTGCACTTTTTCCTTATTTCCCTTGGAAAGGTGTTTTAGGCGGGCGGTTGGAGGCACACCAAGGGATTTCAGCATGTCATAGGCTTTGTGGATATCAAAATCCTTGTAGAAGTCCTGAAAGTAGTGCAGAATATCATCTACCTTCATCCAGGAATTTAAATAAGTTGCATCCGGAAGATAAGATACAATCGCCTTTGAATCAGCACCAGGTTTCATACCGTTAATGAGAATCTCACCGGAGGTCGGCTGAATCAGACCGTTGATTAGTTTAATCAGGGTTGTCTTACCGCTTCCGTTTGGTCCAAGCAGACCGATGATGCGTCCGGGCGGTAAAGATATAGTAAGCTGGTTTAAAGCAGGAGAACCATTTGTATAGCATTTGGTCAGATCCCTGCATTCAATAATAGGTAGCTGCATAATGACTCCTTTTCTTTATGGTAAATTTCGTTCTTGAATCAGTTCGATCAGTTCATCTTTTTCAAATCCAATCTGAAGCATCTCAGACAAGAAATGGCGGATTTTTTTCTCAGCAAGTTCATTGCGAAGCTGCCGGATGACCGTATCGTCCTCTGTAATATACCTGCCGCTCGTCCGGTTGGAATATAACAGCCCCCTGCGCTCTAACTCCGCTAATGCTTTCTGCATCGTATTCGGATTGACTGCCGCTTCTGCCGCAAGATCCCGGACAGAGGCAAGCCGGGAACCTGCCGGGTATTCTCCCGCTACAATGCCTGCCTCAAAATGCTCCATGATCTGAAGATAAATGGGCCGGTCTGTCTGAAAATCCCAAGGCATTCTGTTCACCTCCATTCGTGTGAAAATCATTGTATTACTTGCCTAATACAGTATAGCAGTGATATAAAGAAATGTCAACAAAACCAAGTGCCGACGTGTTCAAAGGGATATTTCATGGTACCTGGTATTCTGCATGCTCCCGCGGCTGTGCGCTCGTTACGGCTGAACGGTTACTGATAAATAAATATACAATATTTTGAATAAAAAATCACAATTTAGCAGTTGCGTTTTGAAAATAAAAGGAATATAATGTTGAAAAATGAATAATTAAACATTGAAAAATCGTTATCGAAGAAAGGCGGATGGAGGAAGCATGACAGCAGAAGAATTAATGAAAATGTCAGATGAGCATTTATTATATGGAAATAAATTATACAAGGCTGTGATGGATCACGGGAAGGGTGTGTACCTGTATGACACGGAAGGAAAAGAGTATTTGGATCTGGTTTCCGGGATTGCGGTGAACTCTCTTGGATATGGAAACCAGGAATTTCTGGATGCCTTGAAAGCCCAGATGGATAAGTTTTTACATATTAGCGCGTATTATTATAATGAACCGGTGTGCCTTGCAGCAAAAGAGCTGGCAGAACGGGCAAAGATGGACAAAGTGTTTTTCTGCAACAGTGGGACAGAAGCGATAGAAGGTTCTATAAAAGTCGCAAAAAAGCATGCACTGCTGAAGCGGCAGAAAAAGAACAAGAATCTGGATGATGATTATGAGGTCATTGCGATGCATCATTCGTTCCACGGACGTTCCATGGGTTCTCTGGGATTAACGGATAATGCGGTATATCAGGGACCGTTCGTGCCGGGAAATGTACGGGCTGTTTTTGCAGATTTTAATGATCTGGAAGACGTGAAGTCGAAGATTACAGACAAAACATGTGGAATTATCTGTGAAGTGTTACAGGGGGAAGGCGGCCTGATTGAAGGCAGAAAAGAATTCTTTGAAGGGCTTCGGGCGTTGTGCGATGAATTGGATCTGATTCTGATTTTTGATGAAGTACAGTGCGGCATGGGAAGACTGGGTGTGTTATTTGCCCATGAACTGTATGGTGTAATGCCGGATGTTATGGCTCTGGCGAAAGCCATTGGAAATGGGATTCCAGTTGGAGCATTTGTTATGAATGAGCGTTGCAGCAATCTTCTGGCACCTGGAGAGCATGGCGGTACTTATGGAGGAAATCCTCTTGCTGCAACAGCAGTTAATACGGTTCTTAAATTATACGATAAATACGATGTTCTTGCCAATGTAAACCGGGTGGCACCAGTGCTTGAGGAACGGATTCAAAAGATCATTGAAACCCATCCAAGTGCAATCGAGCATCGGGGACGGGGACTGATGCAAGGTGTGCGGGTAACTGTAGACCTGACAGAACTGGAAAAGCTGGCATTTTCCAAAGGTCTTTTATTCTGCGCTGCAGGCGGTGATGTGGCACGGTTTGTTCCGGCACTCGTCATCACAGAGGAAGAGATCTCAAAAGCGATGGATATTTTCGAAGAATGCCTGAGTGAATTAGAAAAATAAGATACTAAGGACTGCCCTCCTTTGCATAGACTAAAACATGGGTTTTGGCTTGCACGGGAGGGCATCTTTGTTTCGAAAACGATTTTGGAAGTTCAGGCGGCGAAGGAATTCTGGGAATAAAACGGCAGATAAGAAGGAAAGATCCTGTTTACCTGTCCATGAAAAGCAGGGGGATTTTCAGGATATGTGGAAGGAAAAACAATATGTGCTGTCTTATTTTTACCTATATGACAGGATTACCCATGAGGAGGGGGATCAATTGTGGCAGCATGTCCTGATTGTTGACGGAGAAGATGAAAATATGGTGAAAATGCTTGATGGATTTGTGACACGGGCACGGTACGTGACGATTATTACGAAACATCCGGAATGGTATATGGACACCTGTGACCGGATCTACCGGGAATGCGGTATGCTGATGGAGCTCCAGTTAATTCCCCGCAAAGAACTCTCGCCGTTGGGTGCACGAATCTATATTGAAAAAATGGGACAGAAGCATCTGGTGTGGAGCAGTCATTTTCTGGTAACCGTTCAGCCGTGACGAGCGCACAGCAGCCGGAAGCTCGCAGAATATCAGGTACCATGTGTGGAGAGGGAATGCGGAAACAAAGTTGACAATACGGAGAGGGTAGTCTATAATAAATCAGATAATGTGTGAAAATTGAGTAATCAGCCGTGTACACGGGTATAACGGTACAGGACCAGAAATGAACAATAGAATTGGAGGCAGGTCAATATGGCAGAGGCAAAGAAAAATATCCTGACATATGAAGGTTTGAAGAAACTGGAAGATGAATTACAGGATCTCAAGGTGAACCGTCGTAAAGAGGTCGCTGCAAAGATTAAAGAAGCCAGAGAACAGGGAGACTTATCCGAGAATGCAGAATATGATGCAGCAAAAGATGAGCAGCGTGATATTGAAGCCCGGATTGAAGAGATAGAGAAAATTCTGAAAAATGCAGAAGTAGTTGTAGAAGAAGATGTAGATCTGGATGCAATCAACATCGGATGTAAAGTAAAAATTAAGGATCTGGAATATGATGATATCTTAGAGTACAAGATTGTGGGTTCTACCGAGGCAAACAGCCTGAAAGGAAAGATCTCGAATGAATCACCGGTTGGCAAAGCACTGATTGGTGCAAAACTGGGAGAAGTGATTGAGGTAGAAACGATTTCCGGCGTATTAAAATATGAGGTTCTGGAAATCCAGCGTTCCAACATCCAGTAATGATAGGGCTGGTCTAGGTTACGCTACCACTTTGGAGAAAAGGAGAGAAAAAAGTGTCAGAGCAGAAGCAGCAGAATAAGAACGGACAGGAACCGGATTTAAATGAATTATTAAAGGTTCGCAGAAATAAACTGACAGAGTTACAGGAGGCAGGAAAAGATCCATTTCAGATTACAAAATACGATGTAAGCCACCACTCTGCTGACATCAAAGAACATTTTGAAGAACTGGAAGAAAAAGAAGTAACCGTTGCCGGTCGTATGATGAGCAAACGTGTTATGGGAAAAGCATCTTTCTGTAATATCCAGGATCTGAAAGGACGTATCCAGTCCTATGTGGCAAGGGATAATATCGGAGAGGATTCCTACAAGGATTTTAAAAAATATGATGTAGGTGATATTCTTGGAATCAGAGGTACGGTATTTAAGACAAAGACAGGAGAGATCTCCATTCACGCAACAGAGGTCACTCTTTTATCCAAGAGTCTTCAGATTCTCCCAGAGAAATTCCACGGACTTACAGATACGGATATCCGCTACCGCCAGAGATATGTTGACCTCATTATGAATGAAGAAGTTAAGGATACATTTGTAAAGCGCTCCAAAGTCATCAGCAGTATCCGGAGATATCTGGATGGGGAAGGTTTCATGGAAGTGGAAACACCTATGCTTGTCCAGAATGCTGGTGGTGCAGCCGCAAGACCATTTGAGACCCATTTTAATGCGTTGAATGAAGACCTGAAACTGCGCATTTCCCTGGAGTTATATCTGAAGCGGCTCATCGTGGGCGGCATGGAACGGGTATATGAGATCGGCCGTGTATTCCGTAACGAAGGCCTGGATACCAGACATAATCCGGAATTTACCTTGATGGAGTTATATCAGGCATACACCGATTACCACGGTATGATGGACTTGACGGAGAATCTGTACCGCTATGTTGCCAAGGAAGTAACCGGTTCCGAGATTCTTCAGTACGGAGAGCATACAATGGATCTGTCCAAGCCGTTTGAGCGTATCACAATGGTGGATGCAGTAAAGAAATATGCAAACGTAGATTTCAGCCAGATTACCACAACCGAAGAAGCAAAGAAATTAGCAGACGAACATCACATCCAGTACGAGAAGCACCACGAAAAAGGGGACATCCTGAACCTGTTCTTTGAAGAGTATGTGGAAGAGCATCTCATCCAGCCAACCTTTGTCATGGATCACCCAATTGAGATCTCTCCTCTTACGAAAAAGAAACCGGACAATCCGGATTATGTAGAGCGTTTTGAATTCTTCATGAATGGCTGGGAGATGGCAAATGCCTATTCCGAGCTAAATGATCCGATTGACCAGAGAGCCCGTTTTGAAGCCCAGGAAGCCCTGTTCGCAGCCGGCGATGAGGAAGCCAACCACTGTGACGAAGACTTCTTAAACGCACTGAGCATTGGCATGCCTCCAACCGGCGGCATCGGGTTCGGAATTGACCGTATGGTTATGATGATGACCAATTCCGCAGCAATCAGGGATGTGCTGCTGTTCCCGACGATGAAGTCTTTAGATAAATAAATCCAGTAAAATCAAGGGTTTCAGCGATTACAAGTTGTGATTTACTACAAATTTACTACAAATTTGCTACGCATAATACGGAATAATACTTAATAATACGTTTTGTGC
>JAQXIP010000023.1 GCA_029007845.1 Clostridiales bacterium | reverse complement strand
ATTTATTGGAAACTTGCATCCTATTATTCGGAAACCGATAAGAGGAAAGCTGCGAATGATAATTATAGTAAAGCAATTCAGATATGTCATAAAATCAACAATAGTATTACTTTGAAATATATTGGTTTTGCAGTAGAACTGGAGCAATATGCATATGCATTAAAGAATTCAGATAACAGTTCAAAAAAAATAAAATCCTCTTTACAAGCACATTATGAAAATATGAGAAGTGATAAGGCGTTTGATAATATGAAAGATTTGTTTGGAGATTTTAGCAATAATTTATCGGAGAAATGGATGGTATATTATGATATGAGTCGAAGAGTTAGCTATTAACTTTGTATGAAAACTGTTTTTTATTTCAACGACCTGATTGTTAGGTCAGGTCGTTGTCCGCTGTGAGCGGAGAAAAGATTTCTGGAAATGGATTCATGCGAGCACCTCCTATTTTTAATATGTGTTTACAGATTATACAACAGGAATCACAGCGGACGGGGAAAACCCCATCCGGAAGGGAACTACAGCCCAGTGAGTAGTTCCACAACAACAGCGGCAGCCAGAGCACCGGCAGCGGTAGCAATGGAAGAAGACATATGCAGCCCTCCTTTCAAGAGAAAACGGTGAACAGGAATCACACCGAATGGGGAAAACCCCATCCGGAAGGGAACCACGACAAAGTCAGAGATTCCGCAACAACCAAAGAAGCAAAAGCCATTTGGGAATACCAGGTCTAAACATATACAGCCCTCCTTTCAGTGCATTTTTGAAACTAAGGATATGTTACCATAAAGACAGGACATAAGTGTTTAACTGTGTGCGGATGAGGAACCAAAAGTATAAATAGAACTTGGTGGGATAGGACAGCTCAGAGAAAAATGTATGATACATGAATAACCCTCCTTTGAAAATTTCAAAATCAAATGATTGTTTTTTATGAATCTGATTGTATCATGTAGACAGGACAGAAATGCGGAGCAACTGATTCAATATGTTTGGTATTATGTTGCATCTCTTTCTACACAACTTTGAAACTAAAGAAATATTATCATAGCAACAGGACAAAACTGTTGAATTTTGGAGGTGTAAATATGCGGAGAAATGAATTGGAAATACTTAAAGTCATTGATTGTTTGTTACAGAATGAGAAATTGACATTGACTGGTGAAAAAAATTCCTTTTATGCAAATTTTAATATTATGAGCGATGGAAAAGGAGGATATGATGATTCAAAATCTCCAATAAAATACAAATCCCTTCAACGGGAAGTAAAACGGTTATGTGACTGTAATATATTTATAAAAGAACATAATGAATATAGAATTAACCCTAAATATATTGTTTTAGAACAGCCTGATAAAATAAAAGAATGGAGAGAGTTTGTAAAAAAATTGTTAGAAAGTGGAGAATATGATACATATTTGCTGGTTACAAAATATATGCTTGGGGCAGATTCTTTTGGAGAGTATTTGGATGAGACGGAAATACAAATGTATCATCATACGGTAAAGGAAGCGGTGAATAGTCTTAAAGCAGACAAAAATGTAATTCATAGCATTAATCAAGCTTTTGATGAAAAATTAGGATTGGAAATTGAATATAAGGGAAGAGATTATTCTGTTATTCCAATATGTTATGTGGTTAGTCAAGATGGCACCCGTACATATCTTTATTCAGAACGGAAAAAGACGTTGTTTCAACCTATGGATTTAAGATATATAAAAGTAAAACGTTACTATAAAGCGGATGTTGATAAAGATAAATATATTGAACAGATTAGAAAAACCTGGGATATAGATATTCAGGATTCTGTATATGTGAAATTACTTTATGATAAAAAAGCAGCAGAAGATGATTATTTAGATGAAAAGGAAATAATTGAAAATATGTTAGAAAGTCGTTTTGGACATCCAACATATCGTGATAAAGAGAATTATGTATATGAAGGCGAGATATATGGAATTAATGATTTAAAAATATGGCTTCGTACATACAGTGAATATTGTTTTATCCTTGAACCCAGAAAGTTGAGGGATGAGTTTGTGGAGGCTTTGAGAATCAAGAAAGAGAGGTATGAGCATGACAGATGAGGAATTGATATTAAAAGTAAGTAATCTGTATTGTGATATTTGTAATGCTTCACTTCGCGGAAAACAAAGAGGAATGCGGATACGAGATATTCGAAAGAAATACGGATTGGAGAAAAGAGATTTGAAGGTTTTATTACGTTTTCTTAAGAATAGTGAGAAAGCATTAGGCGATGAAGTGGTAAGGTATATGCTTTACAAGATCCCGGAAAAACAACAGGAAGAAGATAATAAACAAATATTGGATTTTTCAGAAGTGGAAGACAGTGAAGAGACCTGGAATGAGGATAATTTCGATGATGAATGCTTTATTCGGATTGAATATACAATGTCTGTTTTAACTGAAAAAATTGCAGAAGATAACGTAGATATCACGAATGTGGCATTGCTTGGCAAACTCACTGAGGATGAGTCATTTCGGAAAATGTGGAATCAGATTAGCCGTGTTTCAATGGATAGTGCTTACATTATTGATAAGGGAAATACCCATGAAAGGAATCAAGCATTTGAGGAAAATAAAAGAATATGGATAAATTCTATTATTAAATGGAATAGTGTGTCCATATTGGAATGTGGAAAGAGAAAAACGAGAACGGTTTTGCCGTTTGGTTTATATTATGATCAGGTGATAGAGCACTATAAATGTGTGTTTGGAGAAGAACATTGTGGTTTTTGTAAAGAGGTTTTATTAGACGACATTGATGAGATTGAAATCTGTGAAGAGTCACTGTCAGATTTTGCTGATAAGGAGTTGGTAGAAAGAAAGCGACAATTTGATATTTACGATTATATCAAGTCAACTCAAACAGAAATAATGGAATTGAAAGTATACAGGGAAGGGCATGTAATTGATAAATTAAATGAACTATTGAAGGAAAATCAATGTGAACTGAAAGAATATGATGATTATGTCCTTTTTTCATTTAAAACAGATGACGCAGAGGAATATTTGAAAAAGATGAATGGTTATGGAAGAAGCGTAATTGTATTAAAACCAGAGCGATTACGAGAGCATGTTATGGATTCAATAGAAAACACATTGAAAAAATATGACATGCTTGATTTACAGATATCACAAAAAAAATAAACAGAAAAAAGGAGGCTCCCCACTCCATGCCAACACCAGACAAAACAGCCAAAAACAACCGCACCCTGGACATGTATGTCCGGCTGTGCGAGGGCAAAGCAATTAATAAAATAGAAGAAGCACAGCGGTATGGCGTGAATGCCCGTTCCATCCAGCGGGATATTGATGACATCCGGGCGTTCCTGGATGAGAGGACCCAGGAAGGGCTGGATCACCGGACGATAGAGTATGACCGTGCGAGGAAAGGATTTGTATTGGAAGGGGAAGAGTCTGCCCTGATGAATAACAGTGAGATTCTGGCGGTTAGCAAGATTCTTCTGGAGAGCCGCGCATTTACCAAAAAGGAGATGAACCGGATCCTGGACAAGCTGGTTTCGGGGTGCGTGCCGCAGAAAAATATGAAGCTGGTGGTGGATCTTCTGGCAAATGAGCGTCATCATTATGTGGAGCTCAACCACCGTTCCCAGAGTGAAGAGGTGCTGTGGGATCTGGGGGCGGCGGTGAAGAACAAGTATCTGATTGAGATGAAGTATCTGAGGCAGTCGGAGAAACAATCAGATGGAAAACGTTATGTAGAACCGGTGGCAATCATTTTCTCGGAGTATTATTTTTATTTGATCGGATATCTGGTGGAGAAGCCAAAGGAAGACAGTGAGCCGGTGGCAAAATATGATTATCCGGCGGTGTTCCGGGTGGACCGGATTGAAAGCTACCAGATTCTGAAACAGCATTTTCAGATTCCGTACCGGAACCGGTTCGAGGATGGCGAATTCCGCAAGAGAGTGCAATTCATGTATCCGGGAGAACTGATGCGGCTTCAGTTTGTCTATACCGGCAGGTCTGTGGAGGCGGTTTTGGACCGGCTTCCCACCGCCCGGATTAAGAAGCAGGAAGACCATGCCTATTATATTGAGGCGGAAGTCTATGGCAAAGGCATTAAGATGTGGCTTCTTAGCCAGGCGGAATATGTGCAGGTTCTAAAGCCGGTAAAATTACGGGAAGAGATGAAGGAAACGTTGAAGAAGATGCTGTCTTTGTATGATGGAATTCCGGAATAACAAGGGATGGCAGAAAAACAGCATCTATGATCAAAACATTACACCAGTTTCACACAGATTCGGGTAAGATAGGCAGCCAGGTCCTCCTCTTCTTCCGGTGTTGGAAGGTCTTTGCTGATGGAGTCGATTAGTTCTTCTATTTCTCCTGTGTAGTGTTCATATTCCGTATAAGCATAGTTAAAAAATGAGGCCGCATGGTCGTTGATATCATTTTCCATCTCATTGACTGCCAGGGCCGCATTTTTATAGCTGTATTCAACGTGGTCGCATAGTGCAGTTTCCAGGAGACGGAAAAATCCCTCATCGGAAACCCGGTAATCGTGTTTCTCGATATCTACCTGATCCAGAAAATAGTCAAAATGGTACATCCGGTAATAATCAGAGCTGTCCTGTAGTTCTGCTTCAAATAGGGCAAGCAGATTTTTTCTGCTGTTTTTTACCAGGCTGGAGAGCTGGTCGAATACGGTGTCATGATTGGTCATGTGACACAAGAGTTTCAGGTGGTCTATGACTGGTGTGAAACACTGCTGGATTACGTCACTGTAATGTGTGGCTGCGTCTTTTGCAATGTTTTTGGAATCGCCGGGGGAGACATAGCGGTTCGCGGCATCATAGGCTTTTTCAAGGCAGGCATTTCGGGCACGCTCACATTCACTTTTCGTGTGATAAGTCTCAAGAGTGGCTGTATTGTTGAAAGGAAGCCGGTAATAGCGGCTTAATTTGACTGCTTTTAATTCCCGGTGAAAGAAGGAAGATAGTGGGGAGTGGGTGTCGGAAAAAAAGTCGTATCCATGTTTTCGTGCGGCACGGTCGGCATATTCCTTTGTGTGTGGGTTTTCTTCTTCTGGAAGTGCAATCTGTTCCACCAGGATCCCGGCTTTCCGGTACTGTTCCTTTGTAAAGGCATGTTCGATGTGAGGGTGGTCTACCCCGATATAGTGGACACCTGCTTTGCTGATTGGAATGGAGAATTCAAAATGGCACAGATAGATCAGGGTTATCCCTGCATCTAATAGCCGGGCAAGCTCCTCCTGGTTCAGAGCCACCTGGTTTGCTTTGTTAAGAACCGACTCATCGTCTGTGTATTGCCGGAGCAGTTCTTTTCTCTGTAAAAGAGCTGCTTTTTCTTCTTCGGACAGCTCAACGCATGCTTGGTAATCAATGCCAAGAATCGTGCAGAGTTTCTGGCGGCAGTCTGGTGTATCAATGGTCAGGCCGGACAGCTGTGCCGCTTCCTGTTCATAGTAATGCTGTGTTAACCACTGTTCCAAGGTACCGTTCATAAGTGCGGTAAGTGCGTCATCCATGTGAAAATGCTCCCGCAGTTCAGACAGGGAGTGAATGGTTGTCCCGGAGAGCATGAGAGTTACTTTTTCATTGGCTGTTTTTTTCGGGTTTATGTTCATGTGGTTTTTCCTCCTTTTTGGTTGTTAGTATGTTGATTGAATTTTTCTATATCAGTTAAACTTCGCATGTGCGAAGTTTGAGTATATCATAAAATATCGGGATGACATTAATTGTCATAGGTGAAGAATTATCCTCTGAATAGTTACAGGTTATTAATTTTAACAAATCATCCGATATATAGTTCAGAACAAAATGGCATGATGCGCAAAGGAGGGCACATTTTATGAACAAAATCGGTGAATATGGAAGATACCAGAACCAATACTATGAAAATGCTCGTTTGAAGCAGAAGGAGACTGCGAAAGAGCAGAAAACAAAAGAGACAAAGACGGATAAAGCCGTGAAAAAGGATTCCGTAGAATTAAGTGAGAAAGCAAAGGATCTTCTTTCCGAGTTAAAGAAGAAATATGGCAACATGGATTTTATTGTGGCTGATTATAACAGTGATGAGGAAGCTGCTTCCTATTTATCCCGTGGTACAAAAGAGTACAGTGTGTTAATTGATCCGGACACACTGGAAGAGATGGCGGCAGACCAGGAGACAAAGGACAAATACATCGGCTTAATTGATGACGCCACAGCCAAGTTATCCGGTATAAAAGACCAGCTGGGAGATCGAAAAGAAGAGGTAACCCGCCTTGGGGTATCCATCGGAAAAGATGGCACGGTATCCTATTTTGCGGAATTGGAAAAAGCAAACGAAAAACAGAAAGAGCGTCTGGAAAAATCCAAAGAAGACAAGCTAAATGAGAAAAAGTCGGAGAAAAAGACTCGGGTAACGGCTGGTTCAGTGGAAGAATTACTGGAAAAGATAAAAAGTGTGGACTGGGAACAGATTCCAGAGGAGAAAGAAGAAAAAGCCGGAAGCCGGATTGATTTTTGTATCTAGTTGGATTCTCTGTTTGATATGGAACTATAAAGTTGCTGTTGACAGATTGTATTGTATGTATTACAATCGATAATACATACAATACAAAAATAATTCACAGGGAGGAATTTGTCTATGGAACAGCAACAAGATAAGAAATTGGAAACGAAACGGATTGTGCTTTATTTAGCGATCACATTTCTGATTACTTACGGTCTGGAGATCGGGGTGATCTGGCCGATGGCAAAAAACACTTCGATGGCGGCATCGCAGACACTTCAGTTAGTCATTAGTCTTATGATGTTTATTCCGGCATTAGGAGTATTGATTACGAGATTAATCACAAAAGAAGGGTTTAAGAATGCCAAGCTGAAACCGCATTTTAAGGGGCATATACGGTTTTATGTGCTGGCATGGGCTGGACCGGTTGTGTTTACCATATTCGGAGCATTTCTTTATTTTATCCTGTATCCGAACCGCTTTGATCCATCCATGCAGTCAATGATTGATCTGGCACTCAGCCAATATGAACAGATGGGTGTCACCGGGGTTACCGAAGACCAGATCCGTGTCCAGTTTATGACCCAGCTTGCGGTTGGTGTCTTTCTGGCTCCTTTACTGAATGGTATTGCCTGTTTTGGTGAAGAGTGGGGATGGAGAGGATATCTGCTTCCGAAAATGAAAGAGAAGATGCCGATGCTTCCGATGCTTCTTGTAAATGGTGTGATCTGGGGCTTATGGCATGCACCGCTTACCGCGATTGGCCATAATTATGGTGTAGGTTATTGGGGATTTCCATTCACGGGAATTCTTGCAATGTGCGTGTTCTGCATTACCATGGGTGTTTTGCTAAGCTATGTATCGTTAAAAGCAGACAGTGTATGGCCTGCCGTAATTGGACATGGTGCGATTAATGGGTTTGCGGCAGTTGGGCAGTATTATCACAAGGGAACGGTTAATCCGTTTGTTGGTCCGATTCCAACCGGAATTATTGGCGGAAGCGGTTTCTTGATTGCAGCGGTTGTGCTTGCGTATTTTTTAGTTCGTAAAGGTGGGAAAAAAGCATGATATTATCGTTGGATTTTTCCAGTGATGTCCCCATCTACCAGCAGATACGGAATCAGATTGTTCTAGAGATTGCCAATGGCAGTCTGGAGCCGGGGGAGAAGCTTCCCACGATCCGGAATCTGGCGGAAGAAGCAGGGATTAATACGATGACGGTTAATAAAGCATATCAGCTCTTAAAACAGGAAGGGTATATATTGGCAGACCGGCGCAGTGGTGCGAGAGTCTGTGAACAGAATGGCGGAAATACGGTGTTATTAAAACAGGCGAAAGACAGTTTAAAGCTGGCTCTTTCGGAGGTCAGGGCAGCTGGAATGCAGGTGGAGGAAATATTAGATCTTTGCAGGGAATTTCTTCAAAGGAATGGTGTGGGAGAAGGGAAGGAATAAAGGTATGTTAAATCTGATTATGTTAATCTGTTTTTTATGGATTCTTCCGCTGATAACCGGTATGATGTGGTGGCAGGAGAAGAAAAAAACCGGTCTTGTACTCGGTGTGCGGATTCCCGGGGAACATCTTTTGGATCCGGAACTTTCCGCAATCCAGAGACAATATAAGAAACAGCTATTACTCATTACCATTGTTCTTCTTCCGATTCCTTTTGTGGGATTTCTGATTCCATATGATTCCGTGTGCTTAAGTATCGATATGCTTTGGCTGTTGCTGGTGTTTCTTGTTCCATTTTGCTTTTATGCCCATGGATACCGTAAAGTGAAGGAAATTAAGTACAAGAAGGGGTACGGTGTATCCAATTACCGGAAAACACTGGTAGATATGAAGGCAGCAGCGGTTCCAAGGAAAGTCTCCCATCTTTCCTTTGCCTGTGCCAGTGTTCTTTCGTTCCTTCCGTTTGTCCTTTCCTTTCTCTTAAAACTGGAAAACGATAGTAAAATAGCGATGATAGCCGTAACTGGGACACTGGCGGTATCGACCTTGTTTTTCTGGGCTGGCAGTGGAATGCTGCTTCGCACGAAAGCAGAGATCTTATGCGGTAACAGCACGGTTAATGAGAATTTTGCCCGTATGAAATGCCGTACATGGGATCATTGTATGCAATACTGTGCGTGGGTTAATACGGCGTTTGTGATTCTAATGTATGGTACCTTGTTATATGAAATCCGGATTCCGTTTTTTGGCAGTTCAGGAATGGTGGTAGTGGCCGGCTGTATTGTCTACTGTATGTTATTACTTTTTTTCGTTCTTCATGCGGCTGGAAAAATCAGCCGGATCCGGGCAAAGGTAATACAGCGGGAGAAACAGGGAATGCCGGACAATCTGGAAGATGATGAGGACTACTGGATCTTTGGAGCCATTTATTATAATCCGGATGACACCCATGTAATGGTGGAAAAGCGGCTTGGATATGGAACCACGGTGAATCTGGCCACTGCATTAGGAAAAGGGTTTGTCATTTTTACGGTGCTTAGCCTGCTGATTATCCCTGCGACATGTATGTGGATGTTTTATGAAGAGTTCACACCGGTCAATCTTTCCCTGCAATCCGATCAGGTTGTAGCAAGCCATTTAAAGAAAGAGTACCAGGTGGAGCTTTCCGATGTGACAGAGGTTCGTCTGTTAGAAGAGCTTCCAAGACATGAGAAAGTGATAGGAACGAATATGTCGGTTTTAGAGAAGGGTGTCTTTGATGTACACGGAATAGGAACCTGTGAATTCTGTCTGAATCCAAAAAAAGGACCGTTTCTTCTTCTTAAAACAGAAAAGAAGACGTATCTTTTCTCGGATGCAGAGGAAGGGGATACACGGAAGATGTATGAAGACATTAAGGGAAAATGAGTCTTTACAAAGTGTACAATTTATATTATGATAGACAACAGATTGAGCGCAGAAGCCTCATGAAGGGGTACACCACCTCGGGTGTAGAACTTCATGGGGTTTTTGCACTTTTTTGTCTGTTACAGCCGGGGGTATCCCGGCCACAATGAAAGGAAGGTGCCGGTATGATTACGATAAATGGTGAGAAAAAAGAAGGATATGAGGAAGTGTCAATTGAGGACATGCTGTCCGGGGAAGGTTTTCATAGAGACCGGATTGCAGTGGAAAAAAATGGAGAGATAATTCCAAAGGCTGTTTTTAGCAAGGAACTGCTTCACTCCGGTGATGTGGTAGAAGTAGTTAGTTTTGTAGGAGGAGGCTGATGAACCGGATGGAAAAGACAGATGATCGGAAATACCAGGCAAAACAGAACCTGGAAGACTATAAGGAACGTCTTGGACAGGCGAAAGTGGCGATAGCCGGACTGGGTGGGCTTGGTTCGAATATTGCATTTGCACTGGTAAGGTCGGGCGTACGAAATCTGCATCTGGTAGACTTTGACCGGGTAGATGAGAGTAATCTAAACCGCCAGCAGTACCGTATGGAGCATATTGGACGGTATAAAACAGAAGCCTTAAAAGAAGAACTGGAAGAAATCCGGGGCGATCTTTGTATCACAACCGACTGTGTGAAAGTAACCCCGGACAACGTGGCAGAATTATTCGGAACAGAAGAGATTCTGTGCGAGGCATTTGACCGGGCAGAACAGAAGGCAATGCTTGTGGAAACGGCTCTTTCACAGCTTCCAGAGATTAAGGTAGTAAGCGGATGCGGTATGGCAGGTTTTTCAACCGGTAATTCCATCCGTACAAGAAAGATTTCCTCCCGCTTTTACCTTTCTGGTGATGAGACAAACGGAGTGGAGTCCGGGCTTTTGCTGACTGCAGCCAGAGTATCCATTTGTGCCGGACATGAAGCAAATATGGCAATCCGGCTGATTCTCGGATATGATGAACCATAAATCTAAAAAATGATAAAATAGAAAAGAATAGGAGTGCATAAAATGACAAAGACAGATGACAAATTGATTCTTGGAGGACATGAATTTTCCTCTCGTTTTATATTAGGTTCTGGTAAATATTCACTGGAATTAATTGATGCTGCCGTTACGAATGCAAAGGCAGAGATCATTACACTGGCGCTTAGAAGGGCGAACCAGGGAATGGCGAATATCCTTGATTACATTCCAAAGCACGTCACTCTTTTGCCGAATACCTCTGGTGCCCGTAATGCAGAGGAAGCGGTTCGGATTGCAAGACTGGCAAGAGAAGCCGGGTGCGGGGATTTTGTAAAGATTGAAATTATGCGTGATTCCAAATATCTGCTCCCGGATAACCAGGAAACGATAAAAGCGACGGAAGTGCTGGCAAAGGAGGGCTTTGTTGTTCTTCCGTATATGTACCCGGATCTGAATGTGGCAAGAGATCTTATGAATGCAGGAGCTGCAGCTGTGATGCCTCTGGCTGCTCCGATTGGTTCCAACAAAGGAATGTGTACAAAGGAGTTTATCCAGATTCTCATTGATGAGATTTCCCTTCCGATTATTGTAGATGCCGGTATTGGCAAACCATCCCAGGCATGTGAGGCGATGGAGATGGGAGCAGCCGCGGTTATGGCCAACACGGCAATTGCCACTTCCGGAGATGTCCCGGCTATGGCAGAGGCATTTTCCAAAGCAATCGAAGCAGGAAGAAGTGCTTATCTTGCCGGCATGGGACGGGTTCTTACGAAAGGGGCGACGGCATCTTCTCCACTGACTGGATTTCTTCATGAATAACGTGATCGGAATAACAAATAGGAAAGGAAGAAGAATCTATGCAGGAACAAATGAATGAGAGTATTTTAAATGACGAAATAAGGGAACACATGAAGGAGAACCGGATTGACCATATGACGTATCTGGAAGGAATGGAAGTGCTGGAAGATTCTGATATAGGAGATGAGGTTATCCGGCAGATGGAAGCCTATGATTATGACGCCTATACGGCTGTGGATGTGCGCCGGGCGCTTCTTCATGACCGCTGTAGTGTAGAAGATTTTAAGGCACTTTTATCGCCGGCAGCGCTGCCGTTTCTTGAAGAAATTGCCCAGAAAGCCCAGATGGAGACAAGAAAACATTTTGGCAATTCTTGTATGATGTTTACCCCGCTTTATATTGCGAATTATTGTGAAAACTATTGTATTTATTGTGGCTTTAACTGTCATAACAAGATACACCGGGCAAAGCTCAATGAAGAAGAGATGGAACAGGAAATGAAAACAATCGCAGACACCGGGCTTCAGGAGATCCTGATCTTAACAGGAGAAAGCCGGGGGATGTCGGATGTGAACTATATTGGAGAAGCCTGCAAGATTGCCCGAAAGTATTTTAAAGTGATTGGTCTTGAAGTATATCCAATGAATTCGGATGAATATGCATTCCTTCATGAATGTGGAGCTGATTATGTCACCGTATTTCAGGAGACGTATAACTCGGACAAATATGAGACGCTTCATCTGGCAGGGCATAAACGGATCTTTCCATATCGTCTGAATGCGCAGGAACGGGCGATAAGAGGCGGCATGCGGGGCGTTGGATTTGCAGCACTGCTTGGACTCGCTGATTTCCGGAAAGATGCGTTCGCTACGGGAATGCATGCATATCTCATCCAGAAGAAATATCCGCATGCAGAGATTGCGTTTTCCTGTCCTCGTCTTCGTCCAATTATTAATAATGATAAAATAAACCCGATGGATGTTCATGAACGCCAGCTTTTACAAGTGGTTTGCGCATACCGGATATTTATGCCGTTTGCATCAATTACCGTATCCACAAGAGAGTGCGCCCGGGTGCGGGACAATTTAATCCAGATCGCAGCGACAAAGATCTCGGCCGGAGTGTCAGTCGGGATTGGTGGACATTCGGGGGAAGAGAAAGGAGACGGCCAGTTTGAGATCTCAGACGGAAGAAATGTGCAGGAAGTCTATGAAGCCATTGAGAAGGTGGGATTGCAGCCGGTCATGAGTGATTATATCTATGTCTGAAATCATTGCAGTAACAAACCGTCATCTTTGCCACACGGATTTTCTCGATGTGATCCGGCAGCTTTCGCAGTCAGATGTGGACTATATTGTATTGCGTGAAAAAGATCTGTCCATAGAGGAATACACAACACTTGCGAAAGAAGTACTTGACATCTGCAGGGACAAAAAATGCTGTATCCTTCATACGTATGTGGAAGCAGCAAAAACACTGGATGTTCCATATATCCATCTGCCGTTAAAGATGCTTCTTAATCTCAAGGAAGAAAAGCCGGAAACCTTCTCGTTCTTTCGCCGGATTGGTGCCTCTGTTCACAGCAGGGAAGAAGCCATACAGGCATGGAAGGCAGGAGCCGCTTATCTGACTGCCGGGCATGTCTTTGCCACAGACTGCAAAAAAGGGGTTCCCCCAAGGGGACTTGAATATATAAAGGAAGTCAGTGAAGCGGTACCGATTCCAGTCTATGGAATTGGAGGCATCACTCGCGAAAATATGGATATGGTAGTTAAGGCAGGCGCAAAAGGCGTGTGTATCATGTCTGGCATGATGACTGGACGGGATATTGTGAAAAAATAGTAAGAGCATCCACGGAGGTAGACAAGATGGAACTAAGACCGTATAAATGTGTGATTTTTGATCTGGACGGAACGCTTCTTGATACGCTTGACGATCTGACAGACAGCGTCAATCAGGCATTGTCAGCCTTTCATTTTCCAGCCCGGACAAAAGAAGAAGTGCGGCATTTTGTGGGAAATGGTATCGGTAAGTTAATTGAACGGGCAGTGCCTCATGAAACAAACAGGGAAACGGTTAAAGCAGTATATGATTATTTTTGTGACTATTACAAGGAACATTGTCAGGATAAAACAAGACCTTATGATGGAATTGAAACGATGCTGGATGACCTGAAAAAACAAGGTTATAAGCTGGCAATCGTGTCGAATAAAGCAGATTTTGCCGTTAAGGAGTTAAATGCCTGTTTTTTTGAAAAATGGATACCGGTTGCAATTGGTGAAAGGCAGGGGGTTGCGAGAAAGCCTGCGCCGGATACGGTTATTGAGGCGATGAAAGAACTTCATATGCAAAAAGAGGACTGTATCTATGTGGGGGATTCCGATGTTGATATAAAGACTGCGGAAAATGCAGGACTTCCTTGTATCAGTGTGACCTGGGGGTTCCGGGATGCAGCGTTTCTGAAGGAGAACGGTGCACAGATTTTTGCCTCCACGCCAGAGGAAATCTCAAAAAGAATTGTTGGAAAATGTTCGGATGTGTGTTAGAATGTCTTTGAAGTATATAAAGAGGGATAAAAATATGGAAGAAGAGCAAAAGAACATGACAAGTGAAGAACGTATAAAACGTATAAACCGGATAAAACAAGAAGAGGAACGCAGAAAGCGTGTGGATCGGATGAAACAATGCATGGTTGCTCTATTGCTGGTACTCATTCTGATTCCGACAGTCTGTTGTGCTATTTTGTTTGTGAAGATGAACAAGATGCAGAAACAGATTGACACACTTGTTATCATGCATCAGCAGCAATACACAGATGATTCGAAGAAAGGAAGCAAAGACGGTGTCGCCAAGGCGGCCGGGGTTGAGAAGGAGAAAGAGGAAGACACAGCTTCTTCTAAGCAGAAGGAAAAGGAGAAGCCAAAGGGAGAGATGGCTGGTAAGAAAGTTTATCTTACCTTTGACGATGGCCCGAGTGAGAATACAGATCACATTTTAGAGATTCTGGATGAATATGATGTAAAGGCTACGTTTTTCGTGATTGGTAAAAATGACAAGACATCGAAGAAGAGATACCAGAAGATCTATGACAGTGGTCATACACTGGGAATGCATTCTTACAGCCATTCCTATTCCGGAATTTACAAATCATCGACGGCGTTTAAAAAAGATTTGAAACGGATTCAGACACTGTTATACGATGTGACCGGTGAGAAGCCAACGATTTACCGTTTTCCGGGCGGCAGCAGTAATACCGTGTCGAAGCAGAATATGAAAACCTTTATCAAGATTCTGAATGAGAAACAGATTGATTATTATGACTGGAACGTGATAAATGGCGATGCAACCGGGAAAAAGATTACTTCTGACCAGATGGTTAAAAATGTAATCAATGGCGTAAAGACAAAAAACACCTCGATTGTGCTGATGCATGATGCGGGGGGGAAAGACCGGACGGTAAAGGCACTGCCTGTGATTATAAAAAAATTAAAGAAAATGGATGCCCAGATCCTTCCGATTACGGAAAGTACGGAAAAGATCCAGCATATTAAGGCGGATTCGGTAAAAACCAGTACAAAAAAAGGAAAAAAGAAGTAGAAAATGGTCAGATAGGAGAAACGTATGGGATTTTTTAAGGAGTTCCGGGAAGACTGTTCCCAGGCGGTGAACGAACTACTGTCAGATAAACCAGATAGTCCAGATAGCGATTCCCTTGAACCGGGATCGGAGGAGCCGGAGAAAGAGGAAAACGTGGATGATGAATTGGAAAAACAGATGAGAGAAGCGCTCGATCATATTGACACGTCTGCTTTGCCGGATGCAGATGAGTTTGAGCCGTTTCGCCGTGCTCCGGAAGCGGAACAGGCAGCGGATGCTGAGCCAGAGCTGGAAGAAGACCAGCCGTCATCCGTGGCAGAGACGGATCAGAAGCATGCCGACGAGGTTACCGTCATTGAGAAGGGAACGAGAATTGAAGGAAGTATCTGTGCGGATGGTTCGGTTATCGTGCATGGGGTTGTCACCGGGGATGTAACCTGTCTTGGCAGCCTGACGATTACCGGACAGGTGTGCGGAGATTCCACGGCATCTGATATATATGTCAATGCGGCGTGTCTGGAAGGAAAGCTGGAAAGTGAAGGCACAGTGGAAGTTGGAGTTGGAACGGTTGTCATTGGCGATATTAAGGCATCAAGCGGTGTCTTTGCTGGAGCAGTAAAGGGAGAGATTGATATTAATGGTCCCGTAATCGTGGATTCAACAGCTGTGATAAAAGGGAATATCAAGGCAAAATCTGTCCAGATCAATAACGGGGCAGTCGTAGACGGATATTGTTCACTTTCCTATGCAACCATTGATATTGAACATTTTTTTGAATCAGAAGAGAAATAGGAGGCAGATGTATGCAGAAGTATAAGCGGGTATTCTTAAAACTAAGTGGAGAAGCACTTGCAGGAGAAAAGAAAACCGGTTTTGATGAAGAAACCTGTATCGAAGTGGCAAAGCAGGTTAAACAGCTTATGGATCAGGGAATTCAGGTTGGAATTGTAATCGGCGGTGGTAATTTCTGGCGTGGACGTTCCAGTGAGACCATTGACCGGACAAAAGCGGATCAGATCGGGATGCTGGCTACGGTCATGAACTGTATTTATGTTTCTGAGATTTTCCGTTATGTAGGAATGAAAACCCAGATACTTACTCCGTTTGAGTGCGGTACTATGACGAAGCTTTTTTCAAAGGATCGTGCCAATAAATATTTTGAGAAGGGAATGGTCGTCTTTTTTGCCGGCGGAACCGGACATCCGTATTTCTCTACTGATACCGGAATTGCGCTGCGTGCGATTGAGATGGAGGCGGATGCCATTCTTCTGGCAAAAGCCATTGACGGTGTGTATGACAGTGATCCGAAGTCGAATCCTGAGGCGAAAAAATATGACCAGATATCGATGCAGGAAGTATTAGACAAGAAACTTCAGGTAATTGACCTGACTGCTACGATTATGTGTCTGGAACAGAAAGTACCTCTCCTGGTGTTTGCACTTCAGGAAGAGAACAGCATTGTAAATGCAGTAAGTGGTGAATTTCATGGAACAAAAGTAACATGTGAATAAAGAAAAGGAGAAAAACAGTGGACGCAAGATTAGAACAATTTGAGACAAAGATGCAGAAATCAATAAGTAATTTAGCAGAGGAGTTTTCGACAATCCGGGCAGGAAGAGCCAATCCTCATATACTGGATAAGATTCAGGTAGATTATTATGGACAGCCAACCGGACTTCAGGGTGTAGCGAATATTACCGTTCCTGAGGCAAGAGTGATTCAGATCCAGCCATGGGAATCCAGCCTCATTAAAGAGATTGAAAAAGCCATTCTTACTTCGGATATAGGGCTTACCCCAAGCAATGATGGTAAGATTATCCGCCTTGTTTTTCCGGAATTAACAGAGGAACGCCGGAAAGAGCTGGTAAAGGATGTAAAGAAAAAGGGTGAGAATGCAAAAGTTGCAGTCCGTAATATCCGCCGTGATGCCAATGATTCTTTAAAGAAGCTGAATAAAGCAAGTGAGATGACGGATGATGAATTGAAACAGTCAGAAAATGAAGTACAGAAAATGACGGATAAGTATATTGCACAGATTGATCAGGCAATTGACTCAAAATCCCAGGAGATTATGACCGTTTAGAATCAGAAAAGGAAGAAAGACGTATTTTCCTAAAAAGGAAATACGTCTATTGTTTCTTTTACTGACCGGTAATGGATGTTTTTACAGGAGGCAGATAAGATAAATGGAAGAGAGAAAGATACCACAGCACGTTGCGATTATTCTGGATGGAAACGGCAGATGGGCGAAAAAGAGAATGATGCCAAGAACGTACGGGCATGTTCAGGGCAGTAAAAATGTGGAGAGTATCTGTAAGGCAGCCTATGATATGGGAATCTCCTACCTGACTGTTTATGCCTTTTCCACGGAAAACTGGAAGCGCCCGAAGTCCGAGGTGGACACGATTATGCAGCTACTGAACAGTTATCTGAAAGACTGCCTGGAAACGTCAAAGAAAAATAACATGCAGGTACGGGTAATTGGTGATAAGACCGGACTGCCGGAAGAGATGCAGAAAAAAATTGCCGAATTAGAAGAGAAGTCAGCAGGCAATACCGGGCTTCATTTTCAAGTGGCGCTTAATTATGGCGGAAGAGATGAGATTGTCCGGGCAGTGAAAAAGCTTGCCGAAAAAGTGAAAAAGGAAGAACTCCAGCCGGACGAAATCACGGAAGAGATGTTATCCGGAGAACTGGATACAAAGGGAATCCCGGATCCGGATCTGATGATCCGTACCAGCGGGGAATTACGGTTATCCAATTATCTGATCTGGCAGCTGGCATATACGGAATTCTATTTTACCGATGTGTTATGGCCGGATTTTGATGCAAAAGAACTGGAAAAAGCCGTTGATTATTATAATGGAAGAGACCGCCGGTTTGGTGGAATCTAAGGTTAGGAGGAAAAGATGTTTCTTACCCGTTTATTAAGTGGAATCGTATTAATGGCGATTACAATCGGATGCGTATGCTTTGGCAGTGTTCCCCTGTTATTATTTGTAGCATTTGCATCGTTTGTAGGCGTTTTTGAACTGTTGCGGGCATATAAATTACATAAGAGTATGCCGGGAATGGCAGTTTATTTACTGACCGCTGTTTATGAAGGATGTCTGTTCTATTATCTGGGTAATCCGCTTCAGGTTTATCATTATATTGTTATGCCTCTGGTTGTGGTACTGCTTCTGTTATTAATGGCAGAATATGTGATTGCTTATCCGAAATACCGGATTGAGCAGATCGGTTTTTCCTTCCTTTCATTTGTTTATGTGCCGGTGTTTTTGTCAATGATCTATCTGGTTCGTGCTGTGAATGACGGTTTTTATGCCGTATGGTTGATATTTATTGCGGCGTGGGGATCGGACACCTGTGCGTATTGTGTAGGAAAATTGATCGGAAAGCATAAGATCCCTTCCAAATTAAGCCCGAATAAAACCATTGAAGGTTGTGTAGGTGGTATTGCCGGAGCTGCTTTGATTGGATTTATTTATGGTATGTTTGTAAAAGACCAGATGTCTGCTTTTGCATATCCCCAGGTTACGTTTGCCATAATGGGGGGGATTGGTTCCCTGATTGCCCAGATCGGAGATCTGGCAGCATCTGCGGTGAAACGGAACTTTGAATTAAAGGATTATGGGACATTGATTCCTGGACATGGTGGAATTATGGATCGTTTTGACAGCATTTTGTTTACTGCTCCGGTTGTATTTCTGCTTTGTCTTCTGGGAACGATGTAAGGAAGGAAGAACAAGACATGAAGAATATCAGTATCTTAGGTTCTACCGGCTCGATTGGAACCCAGACATTACAGGTGGTTGACCAGTATCCAGACCAGTTCTGTGTAAAAGCCATTGCGGCGGGATCCAATATTGATGCGCTGGAAAAACAGATTTTAAAATACAAGCCGGAAGTGGTAGCAGTATGGCAGGAAGAGAAAGCAAAGGAACTGGCACTGCGGGTAAAGCACACCAGTGTGAAAGTCCTTTCCGGAATGGATGGCTTGATTGCAGTTACTACACTGCCATCGGTGCAGATCGTCGTGACGGCCATTGTGGGGATGATTGGAATTCTTCCTACAATGGAGGCTATCCGGGCAGGAAAAGATATTGCACTGGCGAACAAAGAGACGTTGGTGACAGCAGGGCACCTGATTATTCCGCTGGTAAAAGAACACCATGTGGCGCTTCTTCCGGTGGACAGTGAGCATTCCGCAATCTTCCAGTGCCTTCATGGAGAAAAAAAGGAACAGGTCGATAAGATTCTTCTGACTGCATCCGGTGGACCGTTTCGTGGGAAAAAACGCAGTGAGCTGGAACAGATCCAGGTGGAAGATGCATTAAAACATCCGAACTGGTCGATGGGAAGAAAGATTACGATCGATTCTTCTACGATGGTAAATAAAGGTCTGGAAGTGATGGAAGCAAAATGGCTGTTTGATGTGGATTATGACCAGATCCAGGTTGTCATCCAGCCCCAGAGTGTCATCCATTCCATGGTACAGTTTCAAGACGGTGCGGTGATGGCACAGCTTGGTACACCGGATATGAAGCTTCCGATTCAGTATGCCCTGTTTTATCCAGACCGGAATCCACTGGAAGGAGAACGGCTTGATTTCTGGAAGCTGAAGGAGATTACGTTTGAGAAGCCGGATATAGAGAACTTTCCGGGACTTTCCCTGGCATATCGTGCAGGGCGTCTCGGCGGCAGTATGCCTACGGTATTTAATGCGGCAAATGAGCGGGCAGTTTCTCTGTTTTTAAACCGTAAGATTGGTTATCTGGAGATTCCGGAAATCATTGCGTATGTCATGGGACAGCATCAGCTGGTGCCAAATCCCGGTATTGAAGAAATACTTGAGATTGAGCAGGATACCTATGAAAAGATTGCAGCAAAATGGCGCGACTAAAGTGCTGCAGCGAATTTCGTTTGGAAAGGATGTTTAAACATGTTAACGATATTACTTGCATTACTGGTTTTTAGTCTGATCGTGGTTTTTCATGAACTGGGACATTTTCTACTGGCAAAGAAGAATGGAGTTGGCGTAACCGAATTTTCGGTTGGCATGGGACCGCGCCTTGTTACACTGGTAAAAACAGAACATGGCTTTACGGTTCGTTTTCTGGCTTCCCAGCAATACTGTGAATCCAGGGAAGACTGGAAGAATCACACATGGTACAGCTTAAAGCTTCTTCCCCTTGGTGGTTCCTGTATGATGGTGGGAGAAGACGAAGTGCTTGAGAGAGAAGATGCTTTTAACAAGAAAGGGGTCTGGGCAAGAATCTCTGTGATTGCTGCCGGGCCAATCTTTAACTTCATTCTGGCATTTGTGTTGTCCATGATTATTATTGGCAATCTAGGATATGACAAACCAAATATTGTGTCCGTGGAGGAAAATATGCCGATGGCTGAGGCTGGCATGCAGCCGGGAGATGTGATTACGTCCATCAATGGCACAAAGATCCACCTGGCAAGGGAGATTAGTGCCTATACGACCTTTCATCCTTTGTCAGAAGAGGCAGTAACGGTTACCTATGACCGGAATGGCACAACAAAGAAGGTTCAGCTGACACCCGAATATGATGATCAGACAAAGAGTTACCGTCTTGGATTCAGTTATATGAGCGGACGCACGAAAACAAATGCAATCGGTGTTATAAAATACAGTGCCTATGAAGTGAAATACTATATTAGTGTAACGGTTCAAAGCCTGAGGCAGATGATCCGGGGAAAGGTGCATAAGGATGATATTGCCGGCCCGGTTGGCATTACGAAGATTATCAGTGACGGGGTGGAAGAAGCCAAACCGGCAGGTGCAGTGGTAGTCATCATGTATATGTTAAACATTAGCATCCTGTTAAGTGCCAACTTAGGAGTGATGAATCTTCTTCCACTGCCGGCTCTGGATGGCGGGCGGCTTGTGTTTTTATTGATTGAGGCAATCCGCGGAAAACCAATTGATCAGGAAAAAGAAGGCTTTGTTCATTTTATTGGATTTGCAGCCCTCATGGTGCTGATGGTTTTTGTAATGATTAACGATATTAGTAATCTGATTCATTGATGGGATACAAGAAGGAGAAGAAAAGAATGTTGCGGGAAAAGACAAAGGTAGTAAAGATTGGTAACCGGGCAATTGGGGGGAGTAATCCCATTGCGATCCAGTCCATGACGAATACAAGAACCCAGGATGCAGCGGCAACGGTTGCACAGATTAAACGCTTAGAGCAGGCGGGCTGTGAGATTGTCCGCTGTACTGTTCCGGACATGGAGGCGGCGAAGGCACTTGCCCAGATTAAGAAAGAAATCAGCATTCCGCTGGTTGCAGATATTCATTTTGATTATAAGATGGCGCTTGCGGCTATGGAGTACGGTGCGGATAAAATCCGGATTAATCCGGGCAACATCGGTTCAAAGGAACGGGTATTTGAAGTGGTAAAAGAAGCAAAAAACCGGAATATCCCAATCCGGGTCGGTGTAAACAGCGGTTCCCTGGAGAAGAATCTGGTGGAAAAATATCACGGTGTGACGGCAGAGGGAATCGTGGAAAGCGCTCTGGATAAAGTTCATCTGATTGAAGATATGGGGTACGATAATCTCGTAATCAGCATTAAATCCTCGGATGTTATGATGTGCATTAAGGCACATGAGCTTCTGGCGCCAAAGACAATCTACCCTCTTCATGTAGGGATTACTGAGTCGGGGACAGTACAGTCTGGCAATATTAAGTCAGCCGTTGGTCTGGGGGCTATCCTGTATCAGGGAATTGGAAATACCATCCGGGTATCCCTGACGGGTGATCCGGTGGAAGAGATTAAGTCCGCAAAATTGATTTTGAAGTCCTTAGGACTTAGAACAGGCGGAATTGAACTGGTATCCTGTCCAACCTGTGGAAGAACCCGGATTGACCTAATCGGTCTTGCATCGAAAGTGGAAGAGATGATTGCGGATTTTGATCTGGATATTAAAGTTGCTGTGATGGGCTGTGTGGTAAACGGTCCTGGAGAAGCAAAGGAGGCAGATATCGGGATTGCCGGTGGAGTCGGAGAAGGACTCCTGATTAAAAAAGGCGAGGTAATCCGCAAGGTGCCAGAGGAAGAATTGCTGGAGACGTTAAGACAGGAGCTTTTGCACTGGAACGAAAGACAGGGATAATATGTTATTTTTTGAAGCATTTGAAATGGAGAATATACCGCAGGATTTAAAAGGCCTGTTTGAAGAAGTCGAGATTGTACGTCTTACGATGAATCAGAAAAGCAGATGTGTGAATGTGCATGTAAATAGTTCCCATCTGCTTTTTACAAAAGACCGCCGGAAAATGGAAGGACTCTTAAAGAAGCAGATTTTTCAGAATGCGGCCGATGTGCTGACCATTCGTGAGCATTATGTGTTGTCAGCCCAGTACACACCTAAAAATATTCTGGATATCTATCTGGAATCCCTTCTGGAGGAATGGCAGGAGGAACGACTGCTAGATTACCATATCCTTCGTCAGGCAGACTGCCGGATGGAAGGAAACTGCATGATTTTGTCCTGTGGGGAAAGCCGGATGGTTCATTCCCGGGAAAATGAAATCCGCACAGCATTAGAAGAAGTGTGGAAAGAACGGTTTGATTTAAAGATTGCCATTCAGTTTGAATATCATGAGGTTGAGAAAAAGAAAGATCCGGATGTGCTGGCTTATGAGAAGCTGGAGGCGGCTGGAGGCTGGAACCCGGAAAAACCGGTATCTGCCCCGGCTCCTGAACAGGAGAAAAAAGAAGAGGTAAAAACGGTCAGTGCCGAAAAGCACAGCGGCGAGAAGTATTCCTATAAGAGTAAATACCGGAAGCTTCCACAAGATCCGGATATTTTCTATGGCAGAGCATTTGATGGAGCCATTACGCCAATCAGTGAGATTCAGGATGAGATCGGAGAAGTGGTCATTCAGGGCGAGATCATTAAAGTGGAAGAAAGAGAACTTCGCAACGAGAAGATTCTTTTAATGTTTCATATTACCGATTATACGGATACGATCGGTGGAAAATTGTTTCTTCGAAAAGAACAGGCAGATGAAGTCCGGGAATATGTGAAGAAAGGAAATTGTGTCTGTCTGAAAGGAATGGCACTTTATGATAAGTTTGACCATGAAGTAGGGATTGCCTCTATTGTGGGAATGAAAAAAGCAGCCTATGCAAAAAAAGAACGGGAAGACCACAGTGAAAAGAAACGGGTAGAGCTTCATGCACATACGATCATGAGTAATATGGATGGTTTGACCGATATTAAAGCCATGGTAAAAACGGCAAAAAAATGGGGGCATAAAGCCATTGCCATAACCGACCACGGCTGTGTTCAGGCATTTCCGGAGGCAAACCACGCCATTGATCCGGACGAGCCATTTAAGGTGATCTATGGTGTGGAAGCCTATCTGGTGGATGATTTACAGGAGCTGGTTCTTCATGAGGAAGGACAGTCCCTTGATGATCCTTGTGTCGTATTTGATATTGAGACGACGGGGCTTGATTCGCTTCATTGTGAGATTATAGAGATCGGTGCGGTGAAAGTCGTGAACGGAAAAATCACGGAGCGTTTTTCAGAATTCATCAATCCAAAGGTGCCGATTCCATATAAAATCACGGAGCTGACTTCCATAACCGATGAGATGGTAATGGATGCACCGGGAAAAGAAGTGGTTCTGCCACAATTTCTGGACTTCTGCAAAGACTGTGTTCTTGTGGCACACAATGCGTCCTTTGATGTGGGATTCATTACGGAGAAAGCAAAGGAAATGGGGATTTCAACCCATTTTACCGTGATGGATACGGTGACGCTGGCGCATGTATTGCTGCCTCAGTTAAACCGCTATAAACTGGATACGGTGTGCAAGGAACTGAATATTTCCCTGGAGAACCATCACCGGGCTGTGGATGATGCAGGTGCCACCGCAGAGATATTTGTGAAGTTCATTGAGATGCTGAAAGAACGGAATATTTCCACCTTAAAGGAGGTCAATGAATTAAGCCATCTGTCAGCTGATACCATTAAGAAGTTACCGACTTATCATGCGATTATTCTGGCACAGAATGATCTGGGACGGGTAAATCTCTATCGTCTTGTAACAGACTCGAACCTGAAGTATTTTGCAAAGCGGCCAAGAATTCCGAAAAGTGAGTTTATCAAACACCGGGAAGGGCTTCTGATTGGTTCTGCCTGTGAAGCGGGGGAACTTTACCAGGCACTGCTTTTGAATCACACAGATGAAGAGGTTGACCGGCTGGCTCGTTTTTATGATTATTATGAGATCCAGCCTTTGGCAAACAACCGGTTTATGATTGACAGTGACCGGTATGAGATTAACTCGGATGAAGATCTGATTGAGATTAATAAAAAGATTGTTGGACTGGGAGAGAGGTATAACAAACTGGTGGTGGCAACCTGTGATGTGCATTTCCTGAATCCGGAGGATGAAATCTACCGGAGAATTGTACTTTCCAACCACGGCTTTAAAGATACAGACCGTCCAAATCCGTTATATCTGCGGACCACGGAGGAGATGCTGGAGGAATTCATGTATCTGGGAGCCGAGAAAGCAGAAGAAGTAGTCATTACCAATACGAATAAAATTGCGGATATGATTGAGAAGATATCCCCGGTTTATCCGGATAAGTGTGCTCCGGTGATTCCTAATTCGGATGAGACACTGCGCAAGATCTGTTATGATAAGGCTACTTCCATGTATGGACCGGATCTTCCAGCTCCGGTAAGTGAACGGCTGGAAAAGGAATTAAAGTCCATTATCGGAAATGGATTTGCCGTTATGTACATCATTGCCCAGAAGCTGGTATGGAAGTCCAATGAGGATGGTTATCTGGTAGGTTCCCGTGGTTCGGTAGGCTCATCCTTTGTGGCCACAATGTCGGGTATTACGGAAGTGAACCCGCTTCCTGCCCATTATTATTGTGACAACTGTTTTTATTCGGACTTTGATTCGGAAGAAGTGAAGGCGTTTGCTGGAAAATCAGGCTGTGATATGCCGGATAAAATCTGTCCAAAATGCGGGAAGCCTTTGAAGAAGGATGGACATGAGATTCCATTTGAAACATTCCTTGGATTCTATGGAGACAAGGAACCGGATATCGATCTGAATTTCTCCGGAGAATATCAGAGTAAGGCGCATGCTTATACGGAGGTTATCTTTGGAAAAGGGCAGACCTTCCGGGCAGGAACCATCGGTTCCCTGGCGGAAAAAACGGCCTTTGGTTATGTGAAGCATTATTTTGAAGACAGGGGCATCCACAAGCGGAATGCTGAGATTGAGCGGCTGGCGGAGGGTTGTGTCGGTGTAAAACGAACGACCGGACAGCATCCAGGAGGAATCGTTGTCATGCCGCTTGGATACGAGATCAGTCTGTTTACTCCGGCGCAGCATCCGGCGGATGATATGACAACCAATATTATTACAACCCATTTTGATTATCATTCAATTGACCACAACTTGTTAAAGCTTGATATTCTTGGACACGATGATCCGACCATGATTCGTATGTTAGAGGATCTGACCGGAATGGATGCAAAAAAGATCCGTCTGGACGATCAGAAGGTGTTGTCTTTATTTGACAACCTGTCAGCGCTTAAAATCAGCAAGGAGGATCTGGATGGGTGCGATCTTGGTTCCCTTGGAATACCAGAGTTTGGTACAGAGTTTGTTATGCAGATGCTCCGGGATACCAGACCAAAGACTTTCTCCGATCTGGTGCGGATATCCGGGCTTTCCCACGGTACGGATGTATGGCTTGGAAATGCCCAGTATTATATTCAGAACGGAGACTGTACCCTCTCCACGGCAATCTGTACCCGGGATGATATTATGACGTTCCTGATTCACACCGGTGTGGAGAAGGGACTTGCGTTTAAGATTATGGAAAGCGTGCGGAAAGGAAAAGGCCTAAAACCAGAGATGGAAGAAGCCATGAAAGAGGCCGGAGTGCCGGAGTGGTATATGGAGTCCTGCCGGAAGATCAAGTACATGTTCCCAAAAGCCCATGCGGCAGCCTATGTCATGATGGCTTTCCGTATTGCTTATTTTAAAGTGTATATGCCACTGGCGTATTATGCAGCATATTTTAGTATCCGTGCCACCGCATTTAACTATGAACTGATGTGTATGGGACGGGATAAGCTGGAATTTCATGCCAGTGAATTAAAGCGGAAGCAGGCTTCCAAGGAAATCTCCAAGAAGGAAGAGGATGTCTTAAAGGATATGAAGATTGTCCGGGAAATGTATGCCAGAGGATTTGAATTCGTTCCCATTGATATCTATTCTGCCAAGGCAAAGCATTTTCAGATTGTAGGGGACAAACTGATGCCATCTTTGTCCACCATTGATGGAATGGGGGATAAAGCCGCAATCCAGGTGGAGGAAGAAGCGAAAAAAGGCAGATTTCTATCCCGGGATGATTTTAAAAACCGATGTAAAGTCAGCCAGACCGTAGTAGATGCCATGGGAGAGATGGGGCTGTTAGAAGGGCTGCCTCATTCAAACCAGATGTCTTTGATGGATTTTATTTGAAAATGATATTGCATGGCATAAGAGACGTGATATAATGATATCAGAAGCAAAAACGAATGCATATGGTGTATGGGAGGAAGTGTCCAATGGAGACAAGCGTAAGGCTTAATGAGAAGGACAAAGAAAAGATCAGAAGAGAGATCTTGGAGTTAAGGGAGCAATCCCGGTTTGACCAGTCAAAGATGCATATCCAGCATGGGAAGACCAGTGTGTACCTGCATTGTATATCGGTAGCCTGCCTCAGTGTCTGGCTTGCCAGAAAGTGCCGGATTAAAGTGCATGAAAAGGATCTGATCCGGGGAGCACTGTTACATGATTATTTTCTATATGACTGGCATGATAAAGATCCTTCCCACAGACTTCATGGTTTTTCTCATCCGAGAACCGCATGTGAGAATGCAAAAGAAGATGTGGCATTGTCTGAACTGGAAGAAGATATTATCGTAAAGCACATGTTTCCATTGACGGTTGTACCGCCGATGTGCCGGGAGAGTGCCATTGTGTGTATTGCAGATAAGATCTGCTCGTCCCAGGAGACGGCAGAGGGATTTAAAATCCGCTTTTTGGATGGCATGAAAAAAATGGCTTCGGTGTATAGAAGAAATGATCATTAGTGAGTGGGAAGCTTAGTCTTCCCACATTTTTTATTTATAGATTCTAGTTATTTACGAAGCGATACACTAGATGTTACAGTTTGACACAGTGATTGAATATTGACAAAATCCAATCATTTGTATAAAATAATGATTGAAAAAATTAAAAAGACAATCATGCGTTCTGTGGAGGATAAAGTATTGAATATAGAGATAAAAGATATCGAACAGTATCTTTTCGAAGTGAAAGAGGCTGTTGAAAATGACAGATACCGGCTTGCTCAGAATGCAAAGAGACAGGATAATATAAATCTATTTTTGGATTATGTTATCGATGAAGCAAAGGCAAAGGACATTATACTGAGCCTTACGGCGATGGACTTTTCAGAGATTCTGCAGAATGAGCATAAAGGATATGAACATGAACGGCTCTATGTATTTGGCAAGGATGTGGAACTTTTAGAAAGGAATGGGACGGAACAGAAGATTGTTTCCCTGTATATCAAATTTAACAAATTGGAAAACTGCTTTGTGATAGTGATTTCGTTCCATGAGCAGAAATATCCGCTCACATATTATTTTAAATAATCAAGTGGAAAACGGAGGTGACCATTATGGCAGAGAAGAGAAGAAAGGACTTTTGCATAGAATGCAGGAAGGAAACAGAATATTTTTTGCAGAAAAATGATATTGTAAAATATGTAAAAGATAAAAAATACTCTTTTGGAATTACGGTGGCTGTATGTGCGGAATGTGGTGGAAAAATGAGCATTCCCGGACTGATTGATAAGAACGTTCAGGAGATTGATGAGCAGTACAGGTATGCCGAAGGACTTGTGACAATCGAGGATATTGAAAAACTTATGAAGATATATAAGATTGGAAAAGCTCCGTTATCACTTGCGTTGGGATTTGGTGAAGTTACAATTCCGAGATACCTGGATGGGCAGGTTCCTTCCAGAGAATACTCAGATATCGTAAGAGCTGCCTTGACTTCCCCTGTGTACATGAAGGAACGGCTTAAGGAGAACCGGGGAAAAATCACTGAAGCAGCATATAAGAAAGCCATGGCAGCAGCTGACAGTATAGAAAGATTGTTCTCCGTATCTGAGAAGATGCTCAGAGTCATAGCTTATGTGTTTGAAAAATTGGAAGAGGTGACTCCGCTGATGTTGCAGAAATTGCTCTATTTTATCCAGGGCATTTACTCGGCATTGTATGGCAGACCAATCTTTACTGAGGACTGCAGGGCATGGATACATGGACCTGTTTATCCGGAAGTCTATGATCTGTTCAGGGATTTCAAGTACAATCCGATTGATGACGCACGGTTTGCTTTACTTGAGGGGGCAGCGAAGGCACTGACCGAAGATGAGAAGAAAGTCATTGACCTGGTTGTAAACACATTCGGTATGTACAGCGGGAAGGTTCTGGAACGAATCACCCACAATGAAGAACCATGGAAGGAAGCACGGAAAGGGTATGATGCAGGCATCCCGTCGAGTGAACTTCTATCGAAAGAAAGCATTACGAAGTATTATGAAGCTGTAAACAGGCAATATGGAATAGATACGGAAGTAGGACTGCTGACATACATTCATGATATGCTTGATAAGGCATCATGATGGAATGAACCCTGAAATTGTTTTTTTATAAATGAGGATGGTTCGTGAGAACCATCCGTCAAAAGCCAGCTATTTTGAAGTGTATTTAGCATTCTTTTTCCAGTGTCAGTATTTCGTATACGGATTGTTCTACCCATACTGATACGCTTCCGGAAGTGCAGTGGAAGACTCCGGTTCCGGTTTTGTCAAGGATGACTGGTTCCATACGGTGGTGGAGACAGTCCCGGAAGGTTTTGCCGGCAAAACGGGAGCCCATAGTCATTTTCTGCTCTCCATCTACCAGATCAGAGAGAAGAACTGCAAGACCGGAGTTTGGATGTTCGTCATCACCGGCACGGGTAAAGCCAAGAACATGCGGTGTGTCGGTATAATCAGTCTGCTGGCCATAGGCGTAACATTTCCGCAGACGCAGAAGAGTCTTTAAGCCCTGCACCGGAGCGATGTGCTGGCATGGAACACCATAATAATCCCCATAGAAAATACATGGAAGACCTTTGTCCTGTAAGAGAATAATGGAGTAGGCAATAGGCTTAAACCAGCTCTCTACCCAGGATTCCAGTGCCTGTCCATATTGGGTGTCGTGGTTATCCACAAAGGTCACGGACAGATCCGGACGTATGCCAGTCAAGGTATCCTCAAACAGTTTACTCATGTCTATGGAATGATTTCCCCGGGAGATGGCATTCATTTTATCGTGAAGGGGAACATCAAACAGCCGCATGCATTCCTGGGATTTCTCAATATAGTAAAGCAGGGCCTCAATATCGGAACTCCAATATTCTCCAACTGCGAAGATATCCCGGTGAAAATACTTGGATAAGGCGGAAAGCCAGCCGGTAAAGTAATCAAACTGGATATGTTTTACCGCATCCAGACGGAAACCGTCCACACCAGTAGTTTCAATATACCATTTCCCCCAATTCAGCAGTTCCTCAATGACAACCGGGTTATCCATATCCAGATCGGTACCCATAAGGTAATCGTAGTTTCCATATTGAGGGTCTACATCAGAATCCCATTTTTTCCCATGGAACTGGAAGATTCCCCGTTCTCCGGTTTTGGCGTCATAATCTGTGCCGTCAAAATGAGTCCAGTTCCAGGTAAAATCAGAATATTTGCCATTCCGCCCCGGAAATGTATACTTTGTCCAGGCAGATATTTTTTTCTCTTCTTCTTCCAGCTCAGTCCGGTCAAATAGGGAGTATTTTGCTGCAATTACATCTTCCGCCTCATCTGCACCGATCCGGTGGTTAAATACGATATCCCCCAGCACAGTCATTCCCTGTTCGTGAAGAGCCCGGATTGCTGCCAGATATTCTTCTTTTGTTCCATATTTTGTGCCAACGGAACCCTTCTGGTTAAATTCGCCCAGATCGTAGGTGTCATACACCCCATATCCGACATCCTGTTTCCCTTTTGTTCCTTTATAAGCAGGTGGCAGCCACATCGTTGTGATTCCATGTTCTGCAAGAGACTTTGCCTGGCAGGCTACTTCCTTCCAGAGAAGCTGGTCACTTGGCAGATACCACTCAAAATATTGCATCATTGTCTGATTATCAGCCATATTTTTTTACTCCTTTCCAATCACGGATCTGTGTCTATTATTATATCGGAAAATGGGTATGAATACAACTTATTGGTGCGGAAGATTCAAAAGTATTTCGTGTTCCTGTTGCAGTTCACACCCACGAATCAGGTGGAATGCTTGGCGTACGGGGAATGGTATAAAAATAGTAATTACAAAAAGTTGGTTGACATTGGGAAAAACAAGAGTATAATTA